>NZ_DBEXBB010000194.1:0-7595 GCF_048170425.1 Phocaeicola sp. | reverse complement strand
TATAGGGCGAAAAATGTAAATATATATGGATATTTCATGGAAAATTGGAAAAATATTCGGAAATTTGCATTCGTTATTGATTTAGTAATGAATTTGGATTTAAACGGATAAAAATGACGCAAAAAATGAAGATTCCTTCTCCGCTGGTATCTTTGCTGCCTGTAGCGGTTTTGGTGATATTACTTTTCTTTACGATTCGCCTTTTGGGGGCCGATGCACTGGGTGGGGGCAGTCAGATTTGTTTGTTGCTGACAACGGCTTTGTGTGCCGCTTTGGGGATGAGCCGATACGGTGTGAGCTGGAAAGATATTGAACATGCCATTATCAACAATATTGCGGGAGTAAGCTCTGCTTTAATTATTCTGTTGATTATCGGTGCGCTTTCGGCAGCCTGGATGCTGGGGGGAGTGGTGCCTACCTTGATTTATTATGGAGTGCAAATTATTCATCCGAAGTTTTTTCTGGTGTCGTGTTGTGTGATTTGTGCGGTAGTTTCGGTAATGACGGGCAGTTCGTGGACCACCATTGCGACCATCGGTATTGCGCTGATGGGCATCGGAAAGGCACAGGGCTTTGAAGAAGGGTGGATTGCCGGAGCCATTATTTCAGGGGCATATTTCGGCGATAAGGTTTCTCCTCTTTCGGATACCACTATCCTGGCTTCTTCAGTGACGGACACGCCGCTATTTACGCATATTCGTTACATGATGTATACCACAGTACCTTCTGTCGTCATTTCCTTGGCTATTTTTACTGTGGCTGGATTTTCGCACGAGGCATCGGATAGTTCGCAGATTGCGGTGTTTACTACCGGACTTGCCGAACGTTTTCACATTACTTTCTGGGTATTACTGGTACCGGTTGTAACTGGAATTCTGATTGCCCGGAAGGTTTCTTCCATTATCACTTTGTTTATATCGACTGTTTTGGCCGTGGTGTGCATGCTGGTCTTCCAAACGGATGTGTTGCGTGAAGTTGCCGGTGACGGGACGAGCGGAGGGGAAGCTTTGTATAAAGGAGTTTTGCTGGCTTTGTCGGGTAGTACGTCACTTCAGACTTCTACTCCTGCGCTGACTGAACTGATTGCAACCCGTGGAATGGGAGGGATGATGGATACGGTGTGGCTGATTCTCTGTGCCATGTGTTTGGGTGGAGCCATGACGGCCTGTGGCATGTTGGGAAGCATTACACGTATGTTTGTGCACTTTACGCATAAACTGGCAAGTACGGTAACGGCGACCGTGGCTTCCGGTTTGTTCCTGAACCTGGCTACGGCCGACCAGTACATTTCAATCATTCTGACTGGAAACATGTTCAAGGATATTTATAAAAAGAACGGATATGAATCGCGTCTGCTGAGCCGGACCACGGAGGATGCCGTAACAGTAACTAGTCCGTTGATTCCCTGGAACACATGCGGTATGACGCAGGCCACGATACTGAATGTGCCTACGCTGGTATATTTGCCGTATAGTTTCTTTAACTTGCTGAGTCCGCTGATGAGTATTTTTGTGGCGTGCATCGGATATAAAATTGTACGTTCGGTAAAAAAGGATTAAGAAATAATTTTATTAAAACCATAGAAGAATGAACCAGAAACACGTAACATGGGCTGCCTGCCTGCTCGCTTTCGGGCTGACGGTGCAGGCACAGGATGGAGGCATCTCTCCGGGTATGCTGAAAAAAATTCAAAGTAGTTATCAGAATACGGCTGCCGATAAGGCGTTGCGGAACGCCATAGGTGGTACCAGCATCAAGGAACTGGCATTGAATCAGGAAAATCAGAAGGCGCTGAATACAGATTTTTCCATTAAGGTGGAATCAAAAGGAATCACTGACCAGCAGTCGTCTGGTCGTTGCTGGCTGTTTACGGGACTGAACGTGATGCGTGCCAAGGCCATTGCACGTTATGACTTGCCGGGATTGGAATTCTCACAAGTGTATTCTTTTTTCTGGGACCAGTTGGAAAAATCCAATTTGTTTCTACAGGGGGTAATTGAAACAGCAGGAATGCCGATGAACGACCAGACGGTAGAGTGGTTGTTCAAGCATCCGCTGAGTGACGGAGGTACGTTTACGGGAGTAGCCGACATTGTATCGAAATACGGTCTGGTACCTAAAGAAGCTATGCCGGAAACATACAGCAGTGAACATACTTCGTATATGTCTTCTTTGATTGGCTTGAAATTGAAAGAGTTTGGTTTGGAACTGAGAGGAAGGGTTGCCAAAGGTGAGAAGGAAGCAGTAATTGAAAAACGTAAGGAGGAAATGCTGGGCACAGTATATCGTATGCTGGTACTGACTTTGGGAGTGCCGCCGACGGAATTCGACTATGTGCGTAAGGACAGCAAAGGGAATGTGGTGGCTACAGAGCATCACACACCGATGTCGTTCTTGGAGAAATATGGTGATACGAACCTGCTGACCAACTATGTGATGGTGATGAACGACCCTTCTCGTGACTATTACAAGTGCTACGAGATTGCGTACGACCGTCATCGTTACGATGGAAAGAACTGGACATATGTGAATCTGCCGGTAGAGGAAATCAAGGAAATGGCCATCGCTTCGTTGAAGGACAGCACACGGATGTATTTTTCAAGTGATGTGACGCAGTTGGATAGCAAGCGTGGGTTGCTGGATGTAAATAATTATGATTTCGGCTCATTGATGGGGACGACTTTCGGAATGGATAAGAAAGAACGTATCCAGACGTTTGCCAGCATGTCGGCACATGCCATGACACTGATGGCGGTGGATTTGGACGCGAATGGAAAACCGAAGAAATGGATGGTGGAAAACAGCTGGGGAGCTGCATCGGGCTATCAGGGACATCTGATTATGACAGATGAATGGTTCAATGAGTATATGTTCCGTCTGGTGCTGGAAACAAAATATGTACCAAAGAAGGTGCTGGATATCTTCAAGCAGAAGCCAATACAGCTTCCGGCATGGGATCCGATGTTTGCGGAAGAAAAATGACGTCTGGGTAGAAATAACATGGCTCAGGGCTTGCTTTATCGGTAGAAATATCTTTTCTTTGTGAAAAGTAAGAAACTGATTTTAACGGGGCGTGGAGGTTTTGGTATCTTCACGCCCTTTTGACCTTAAAATAAGTATGCTATGGATAAGATGCAGCCAATATTTCAGGCTCTGTGCAGTTTGTTGCTCTTAGGATGTATGGAAGCCGGATTTCCGCTTTGTGTGCAAGGACAGAATGTAGAAGAATTGCCTCCTGATTCAATTTATACCATCGGGTACGCCCGTGGAAGTCTGAAGAATATTTCCGGCTCGGTAGAGCAGATTACGGAAAAACAGATGAATCGTGAACTGATAACTAATCCGCTGGAAGCCATTCAGGGGCGGGTGCCGGGGCTTACCATCTTGAAGAGTAACAATGGAATGGCGGCACTGGAATCGGTCCGATTGCGTGGAACGACTTCGCTGACCAGTGGGAATGACCCGCTGATTATCGTGGATGGGGTATTGGGAGATTTAACGATGCTGACTTCGGTATACCCTGCCGATATAGAGTCTTTTACGATTTTGAAAGATGCTTCGGAAACGGCGCAATATGGTTCGCGCGGGGCATCGGGAGTAATTAATATCGTGACCAAGAAAGGACGGGCAGGAAAGACGCGCGTGAACTATAACGGTAGTTTCGGCGTGTCGCATGCTTATCGCAGACTGGATATGCTTTCGGGAGCGGAATACCGCAGGTTGGCGGCAGAACGCGGATGGAGTATCCTGGACAAGGGATATGACACGGATTTCCAGAAAGCCATAGAACAGACGGGCTTACAACAAAATCATAACATTGCGTTTTATGGAGGTGGCGAGGCTTCCAATTACAGGGTGTCGTTGGGCTTTCAGAACCGTGAGGGAGTGATTCAGAATGAAGGTATGAAGTTGTTTACGGCCAATATGAATATGTCGCAGAAGATGCTCGATGGACTGATTGACTGTGAACTGGGATTGTTTGGCTCTATGAAGCGTGACCGTACGCTGTTTGATTTACAGAAGACTTTTTATTCGGCAGCGGCTTTTAATCCTACCTTTCCTGCTTTTCCAGACCCGGAAACCGGGAGCTGGGACCAGATTACGACGGCCAGCCAGATTACAAATCCATTGGCCTGGATGGATGTGGATAACCGGGAGGAAACTTCGTATTTCAGTTCGCATGCACGACTGACTTTTCATTTGCTGAAGGACTTGAAGATGGTGCTTTTCGGTTCTTATACCTATAGCACGACAGAGAATGCGCAGTTTCTTCCGACTACGGTATGGGCCAACGGACAGGCTTATCGGGGAAATAGAAAGTCGGAATCTTTATTAGGAAATCTGATGTTGACATATCAGAAGCAGTTGGGAGTTCATTTTCTGGATATATTGGCTTTAGGGGAGGTGGAAAAGGATCGTTTTCAGGGATTTTATACAACAACGACTAATTTTTCTTCCAATGAGTTAGGATATCACAGTTTGCAGGGCGGAGCATTGCGGCCTTGGGAAGGTACAGGCTCTTATTATGAGGAGCCGCATCTGGTATCATTTCTGGGGCGTGTGAATTATACATACGATGACCGCTATGTGTTGACAGTAAACCTGCGTACAGATGCGTCTTCCAAATTTGGACGGAATCATAAATGGGGCATATTTCCTTCTGTTTCTGCGGCTTGGAATATAACTAGAGAAAAGTTTATGAGACGTTTCCACCTGATTGATAATCTGAAACTGAGATTGGGGTACGGAATGGCCGGAAATCAGGGTGGCATTGATTCTTATACCACCATGGCATTGGTGCGTCCGAACGGGGTGGTTCCTGTAGGGAATTCTCCTCTGGTGACGTATGAGAGCTTGAAGAATATCAATCCGGATTTGAAATGGGAGGTCAAATCGACGTTTAATGCAGGGGTGGACATGGGATTTTATGGAAACCGTCTGTTGCTGTCGGTGAATTATTATCTGTCCAAAACAAGGGATATGTTGTATCAGTATGATGTCAGTGTACCTCCGTTTGCCTATAACAAGCTGTTGGCTAATTTAGGTTCCATGAGGAATAGCGGAACGGAACTTTCTATTGGTATTACTCCTTTGCGGACCAAAGATATGGAACTGAATATCAATGCGAACGTGACATTCCAGCGGAACAAGTTGCTGTCGCTGAGCGGTATGTATGAGGGTGAATATATCAGTGCCGCACAATATACGGCTTTGGCCGGACTGAACGGTGCGGGGCTGCATGGCGGATATAACAATATCGTGTATCAGATTGTAGGACAGCCGTTAGGAGTGTTCTATCTGCCACACTGCGAGGGACTGGTTTCAGACGGGAACGGGGGATATACTTATCAGATTGCGGATTTGAACGGAGGGGGTGTGAACCTGGAAGACGGAGAAGACCGTTATGTGGCCGGACAGGCTACTCCCAAGACTTTGTTAGGCTCCAATATCAGTTTCCGTTACAAGCGTTTTGATGTGTCGTTGCAGATAAACGGAGCATTCGGACATAAGATTTACAATGGTACGGCTCTGACGTATATGAATATGAACAGTTTACCGGACTACAATGTGTTGGCAGAGGCTCCGGAGCGAAACATACGCGACCTGACGGCGACAGACTATTGGCTGGAAAGCGGCAATTATGTGAACTTTGATTATCTGACCGTGGGCTGGAACGTGCCTATTAAAAAACAGCGTTTTTTGCACGGGGCACGTTTGGCACTGACCATTAATAATCTAGGTACAATTTCCGGTTATTCGGGGCTGACTCCACTGATTAATTCTACCTTGGTGGACAATACTTTCGGAGTGGACGACAAGCGTACGTACCCTCTCTCGAGAACTTATATGATTAGTTTAGGCCTTAACTTTTAATCCGTTTATTATGAAAAGAATATACTCAATAATATTTGCGTCATTTTCTCTTCTGTCATGGAGCTCTTGCAGCAGTTACCTGGAAGAAAATCCGAAGGATCGGCTGGATGAAGAAGCTGCATATTCTACCTTGTCAGACGTGCAAAAGAATGGAGTGCTTTCGTTGTATAATTACGTGGGCGGATATGCCGACAGTCAGGGCCTTCAGGGTACGGGGCGAGGTATTTATGATTTGAATACGTTTACTACCGATGAGGCCATCATGCCTACACGTGGAGGGGACTGGTATGACGGCGGGTTCTGGCAGGGATTGTATCTGCATCGTTGGGGGGTGAATAATGAAGCCATCTATGCCACATGGGAATATCTGTATCGTACGGTGATTTTGTGTAATGGTTCTTTGGAGAAAATCCGGGCTTTTGCGGAAAAGCACCCCGCAGAGAGTGTGGCAGATTGTGTAGCCGAAGTACGGGCATTGAGAGCCATGTTTTATTATTATATCATGGACCTTTTCGGGAGTGTTCCGCTGATTGAGAAGAGTAACCCTTCGGCTGAAGATATTGTTCAGGAAAAGCGCTCTAACGTGTTTAATTTCATTATAAAAGAACTTACGGAATCTTCTTCTTTCTTGAGTGGGGAGAGGAGCAATCAACCCGGAGTTTATTACGGGCGAATGACACAGCCTGTGGTGTGGTTCCTGTTGGCCAAACTGGCATTGAATGTAGAAGTTTATGCCGATGATGACTGGACAGACGGAATCCGCCCGGACGGAAAATCTATCTTTTTCGAAGTGGAGGGGCAGCGGCTGAATGCCTGGCAGACGGTGAACTATTATTGTGAGAAGATTACGGCTGCAGGATATACTTTGGAAAATGATTATACAGCTAATTTTGCGGTGTTTAATGAATCCTCGAAAGAGAATATTTTTGTCATTCCCATGAGTAAAACTTTATACACCAATCAGTTTATCTATTTATTCCGTTCGCGCCATTACAATCATGCCAAGGCCTATGGCCTGAGTGGAGAGAATGGTTCGTCGGCAACGAAGGAGGTGCTGGAAACCTTTGGCTACGATACTCCTCAGGTGGATGCCCGCTTTGATTATTGTTATTTCGCCGGGCCGGTAAAGGACTTGGAGGGTAACCAGATTTTGTTGGACGACGGAGTTACTCCTTTGGTGTATGAACCATGGAATGTGGCGCTGGATGTGTCAGGCAAACCGTATGAGAAAACAGCTGGAGCAAGAATGAAAAAGTACGAAGTGGACAAAACTGGACTCAAAGACGGGAAATTGCTGGATAATGACATTGTGCTGTTCCGGTATGCGGATGTATTGCTCATGCAGAGTGAGGCGAAGGTACGGAACGGAGAAAATGGCGATGCGGAACTGAATCTGGTGAGAAGCCGGGTAGGCATGGCTCCAAGAACAGCTACACTAGAAAACTTACTGGACGAGCGTATGATGGAGCTGGCTTGGGAAGGCTGGAGACGGCAGGATATGATTCGTTTTGGCGTGTTTACCCGTTCATATAGTTTCCGTCCGCAGCTTCCGGAAGAAGAAAACGGTTATACCACAGTCTTTCCGATTCCGGAAAAAGTGATTGATATGAATCCTCAACTATGTCAGCACGAAGGATATTAGGTAAAATTTTGCTTTCTCTATATGGCAGAATACCCCCTTTTGTCATAGTTATTTAATATTTGCCTTTCGATATAAAGAA
>NZ_DBEXBB010000193.1:0-11114 GCF_048170425.1 Phocaeicola sp. | reverse complement strand
AAATGTATATTCTGTATGCTGAATATTATTTGCCTGATACGCATAGATGTTTTGTGTATGATTTAAAAACAAAGAAAGAAACTCCGTTTGTAGATTTATCTACAATTCCAAGTCCGCAGTTTATAGCGGTTGATCCTGTATCTGAAGATGTATATATTGGAAATCGTAACTCTGGTGCGTTGGATGATGTGTACATTTATTCTAAAGACGGACAATTTAAGAAAAAAATAGAAACCGGAAACTATACAACTAACATCCGTTTCTTAGCTGAATAAGATTTATGAAACAATTTTTACTATCTGCCTATATAGTAATTACAGTCTTGCTTCTCTCTGCCTGTGGTGGAGGAAGCAAGACTTCTTCCGTTCTGAAGGGAGGAGACACCCTGAGAATGAAGTATGCCACCAATTTGTCTGTGGTAAAGTTCCCTGATTATACAATAGTTTCCATCCGTAATCCATGGGATACATTGAAAACATTGCATACTTATCTGTTGACTGATAAGACTCAGCCGGTTCCGGAAAATCTGCCGGAAGGAACTGTTGTACGGGTTCCATTGGAACGGGCCGTGGTGTATTCTGTGGTACATGGAAGCGTACTGAAAGAATTGGGACAGACGAAAAGCATCAAAGGAGTCTGCAACTTGGAATATTTCAAGATGCCGGAGGTACAGGAAGGATGCCGTAACGGAGAAATTATAGATTGCGGAAACGGAATGAATCCGGATATTGAGAAAATTATAGACCTTCATCCGGATGCCATCATGCTTTCTCCGTTTGAGAATAGCGGAGGATACGGACGGGTTGGAAAGTTGGGGGTACCTATAATAGAATGTGCGGATTATATGGAGACTTCTCCGTTAGGGCGTGCGGAATGGTTGCGTTTTTATGGATTGCTGGTCGGACAGGAACAGCGGGGAGATTCGCTTTTTGCGCAGATAGAAAAAGAATACTTGGCGGTGAAGACTTTGGCAGCGCAGGCTATTTCTCATCCTACAGTCTTGAGTGACTTGAGGTATGGTGCTGCATGGTATATCGCCGGTGGACTGAGCACCACAGGACGCTTGTATGCGGATGCAGGGGCAAACTATGTTTTTGCAGAACTTCCGAACAGTGGTTCTATACCGATGGCTTTTGAAACAGTCTTCGACAAAGGAGAGCATGCTGATTTCTGGTTGATAAAATACAATCAGCCTCAGGATAAAACCTATAAGGAACTTCAGAGGGACTACTCGCTTTATGCGCGTTTCAAGGCATTTCGCGAGCGTCGGATTTATGGATGCAATACTTACCGGATACCTTTTTATGAAGAATCACCTTTTCATCCGGAGATATTGTTGAAAGATATGGTAAAAATATTCCATCCTGAATTGCTGGAAGGCTATGAACCGAAATATTTTAGTAATTTAGCGGAATGATAAATTTAGAAAAAAAACATTATGTGATATTCAGTATATTGGCTCTTTTGATATTGTTTCTAATGGCAGCCAATTTATTTCTAGGTTCGGTAAATATTCCAATACTGGATGTATTGCGTATTTTAAGTGGGGAAGAAACTGGAAAGACTAGCTGGACGTTTATTATTTGGGAATCACGTTTTCCTCAATGTATAACGGCTTTGCTTTGTGGAGCTGCATTGTCTGCTTCCGGACTAATGTTGCAGACGGTGTTTAGTAATCCGCTAGCGGATTCATCGATTCTTGGTATCAGTTCGGGAGCCAGTTTGGGAGTTGCGCTTGTGATGCTTGCCGGGGGAGGGACCATTGCTACGGGAGTGTTTACTCTTTCTGGATTTCTTTCCGTTATTTTAGGTGCATTTCTTGGAGCCGTGGCAGTTTTAGCTCTGATATTGTCTTTATCTTCTTTAATTAAAAGTAACGTGATGCTATTGATTGCGGGCATCATGATTGGCTATATTGCTTCTTCACTGATTTCTTTGTTGAATTTCTTTGCTACGGCAGAAGGGGTGCAGTCTTACATGGTGTGGGGAATGGGAAATTTTGGAGGAGTTTCTTTAGAACAGCTCCCTACCTTTGCATTGCTGACTATATTGGGGTTGTTAGTGGCTGTGTTACTTATAAAACCTTTGAATGCTTTGCTTTTAGGACCTCGTTATGCTGAGAACTTAGGCGTAAATATTCGTAAGGTACGTAACTTTCTGCTCTTGGCTACCGGTTTGCTTACGGCTGTTACAACCTCCTTTTGTGGTCCTGTTTCTTTTATAGGTTTGGCTGTGCCTCATTTGGCACGCTTAATGCTGGGAACTTCCAATCATAATTCGTTGATGCCTGTTACGTTGCTTGCAGGAGGAGCATTGGCATTGCTTTGTAACTTGATTTGTGTACTTCCTGGAGAGTCTGGAGTGATACCGTTGAATGCCGTTACTCCAATCTTGGGGGCACCAGTCATTATTTATGTCATCATAAACCAACGTCGAATTCAATATTTTAATTGATGAATCAATCGGAAATAGTAGTAGAGGGTAGCAACCTGACAATCGGTTATCAGATAGGGAAGAAACGGACGGAAGTGCATTCCGCTCTGAATTTTCAGCTTTTTCGTGGGGAATTGACGTGTTTGTTGGGAGCAAATGGAGCTGGTAAATCTACTTTGCTTCGTACTTTGGCTGCTACCCAACCTCTTTTAGCTGGCGATTTGAAGTTGTTAGGACGTGATTTGTCTACCTACTCAGAACGTGAATTGTCAAGGACCATAGGAGTCGTATTGACTGACCGTACCCAGGCAGGAGGTTTGACGGTATATGAACTGGTGGCTTTGGGGCGTCAGCCTTATACGGGATTTTTCGGATATTTAAATAAGACTGACAAGCAAGTGGTGGAACATGCGCTGCAAGCCGTAGAGATAGCACATAAGGCACGATGCTATATGGCAGAGCTTTCTGACGGAGAACGACAGAAGGTCATGATTGCCAAAGCGTTGGTGCAGGAATGTCCGTTGATATTGTTGGATGAGCCGACCGCTTTCTTAGATGTAGTAAGTCGCATTGAGATCATGAATCTTCTGCATCGTCTGGCCATAGAGGAAAAGAGGGCTATTCTTCTGTCTACTCATGATATTGAACAGGCGTTGGTTTTGTCTGATCGTCTTTGGCTTCTTTCTTCAACCGGAGGGCTGGAATGTGGTGTGACGGAAGATTTGATATTGAACAACCGGATGGATACATTATTTGCTAATCATACTCAGATTAAGTTTGATTTGATGCATGGCGGCTTTTCTCCTGAAGTGTCGGGAGAGAAATCCATTGTTTTAAAGGCGAAAGATGAGGTATTACGTCATTGGGCACAAAACGCTTTGAACCGTCATCATTATTTCTGTCTGGATGTTTGTTCTTTTGGCCAAAATCTGTCTTTGTTGGAAGTGCAAGCACACGATTGTCTGCTTTATACAGATAAAAATGGGCAGAGCATTTGTTATTCTACTTTTGAAGAATTGCTTCGTAATATATAATTGTCAGAAAATAAGCTTATTTGAAGGATATTTGTTATTTTTGCCCGGTATATTGGTTGGAAAAATAATAAATATATGGCAGTTGTGGTGAAAATGTCCGGTACATCTCCCGAATTATATAGCTGTATAGCCCCATTGGTGATGAATCCGGAAATTATTAAGTATAATCATAATTATCCTTTTAAAACTAATGAGTCATTTATTTGGTTTGTAGCATTTTCTGCTAATCAGGTAGTTGGTTTTTTTCCTATAGAGGTACGGAAAAAATCTTTGGTAATCAATAACTATTATGTCTCTAATGACGATGAAGATGTGTTTGTGAGCTTATTGGAGGCTGTGGATAATGATTCCTTGGTAGAAGAAAGGGGCGTGGAGGCTGTTGTTCAGAAACCTCATGAATCATATTTCCGAGCACACGGATTTGAAATAGAACGTGCGTGGAGCTTGTATCTTAAAATGAGGAAGAAGCATGAAAACAAATGAAGAACCGAAAAATGTCTATGAACTGACTCAAGAGCGTTTGGCTATTCTTTTTAAAGAATTTGACAACATTTATGTGTCGTTTTCTGGAGGAAAGGATAGTGGCGTGCTGCTTAATTTATGTATTGATTATATACGTCGGCATCAACTGAATATAAAGCTTGGTGTCTTTTTTATGGATTACGAGGTGCAGTATGACCATACCATAGAGTTTGTTAATCGTATTTTGGAGAATAATAAAGATATTCTTGATGTGTATCGGGTTTGCGTTCCTTTTAAAGTAAGGACGTGCACTTCCATGTATCAGCATTATTGGCGTCCATGGGATGAAAAAGTGCGAGATATTTGGGTACGAGAAATGCCTCAAAATGTGCTGAGGGCACAAGATTTTGATTTCTTTCATGAAAATATGTGGGACTATGAGTTCCAACTACGTTTTGCTGCCTGGCTGCATGAAAAGAAAAAGGCAGTACGTACAGCTTGTCTGGTTGGAATACGAACTCAAGAAAGTTATAACCGATGGCGTACCATTTACGGGGGCTTGAAGCAACAGCTTTATCATAATTATCAGTGGACTTCTAAGATTGCCAATGATGTGTATAATCTTTATCCCATTTATGATTGGAAAACTACCGACATTTGGACTGCGAATGGAAAATTCGGGTGGGATTACAATCGTTTGTATGACCTTTATTATTATGCCGGTGTAAGTTTGGAGCGTCAGCGAGTTGCCAGTCCTTTTATTAGTGAGGCCATTGAGAGTTTACGCTTGTATAAAGCTATAGAGCCGGATACTTGGGGACGGATGATTGGCCGTGTGAACGGAGTTAATTTTTCTGCTATTTATGGAGGTACCCATGCGATGGGATACGGTTCTATTAAATTACCGGAGGGGCATACCTGGAAGTCCTTCATGGAATTTCTGCTTTCCACACTTCCGGAGGAAACCCGAAGAGGTTATTTAAACAAGCTGCATACCAGCATTAAGTTCTGGAGAACGAAAGGTGGTTGTTTGAGTGATGAAACGATAGCAAAACTTGAAAAGCTGAATATCCCGATAACGGTAAGAAATAAAAGTAACTACAAGACGACCAAGCGTCCAGTTATGATGGAGTATTTGGATGATATTGATATTGCGGAGTTCAGGGAAATACCTACTTATAAACGTATGTGCTTGTGTATTCTTCGTAATGATTATGCATGTAAATATATGGGATTTGCCATGAACAAAGAAGAGAAAAAAATGAAAGATTATATTTTACAACAATATAAGAAGATATGGACATAGAAGAGAAAACAAGTCCGGTTTACCATGTAAAAGCCGTACCGGTGGAGAAAGTGTGTGCCAATAATTATAATCCGAATGTGGTGGCTCCCCCAGAAATGAAGTTATTGGAACTGTCAATTTGGGAAGATGGATTTACTATGCCTTGCGTATGTTATTATGACAAGGAAAATGACAAGTATATTATTGTAGATGGTTTTCATCGTTATCAGGTGTTGAAAACCTCTCAGCGAATTTATGAACGTGAGAAAGGGATGTTACCTGTAGTGGTAATTGATAAGGATTTATCCAACCGTATGGGATCTACTATCCGTCATAATCGTGCGCGGGGGACTCATGATATTGGGTTAATGACGAATATTGTGGCGGAACTGACTCAGGCGGGAATGTCTGATAAATGGATTATGCAAAATATAGGTATGGATAAGGATGAATTGCTTCGTTTAAAGCAGGTATCTGGGCTGGCATCTTTGTTTGCAGACAATGAGTTTTCTATTCCCACTCCCCAGTCTATTTTGCCGGAGAGTGAAGATTAAAAATATTTTAATACAAGAAATATCCTAAGACACCACTGCATACAATCAGTAGAATAGGATTCACTTTATATTGGTTGGAGGCAATGAAGCATCCAGCAAAAAGTAAGATACTAATGATGATTTGGTACGTATCTGTACCGAAGTTCTCTCCGTTCATCAATACGAGGGCAGCTGCCGCCAGTAATCCCACTACTCCGGGACGCAGACCATTAAATACTGCTTCTACAGCCGGATGGCGCTGAAATTTCAGGAAAAAGCGGCTGATAAATATCATGAGGATAAACGATGGTAGTACCACCGAGAATGTGGCTACTGTAGAACCTAATATGCCGACTGCATGTGAGTAGCCGGCATTTACCATGGCCGTATATCCCACGTAGGTGGCAGAGTTGATACCGATAGGACCGGGAGTCATCTGGCTGATAGCGATGATGTCTGTAAAATCGGATGAACTGAGCCATTCATAGCGAGTAACTACCTCTCCTTGTATCATGGAAATCATGGCGTAGCCTCCGCCGAATCCGAATAAACCTATTTTAAAAAACGTATAGAATAGTTTCAGTAATAACAATATCATAGTTTTCCTCCTTTTTAGTTATATTTTTTTTTGTAGCGTCCGTACAAGTAGCCTCCCAGCCCGCTGAGAATGATTACATAGATAGGTGAAAAACCGATAAGCCATATTAGTAGTGCAGAAACAACCGGAATCCAGATATTGTATCGGTTGATGCGGGCGGATTTTGCCATTTTGAAGGTGGGAGCTGCAATTAAGGCCACTACTGCAGGACGTATACCTTTGAATACATGTTCTACTGCCTCCACATGCTGGAATTGCCTGAAGAACAGGGCTATGGCCAGAATAATAAGAAAAGAAGGAAGTACGGTGCCCAGTGCCATCCAGAAAGCTCCCCAGAATCCTTTCAGCTTATATCCGATGAAAATGGCAATGTTTACAGCAAAAATACCTGGTACGGTCTGTGCTAGCGCCATCAGGTCCAGAAAGTCTTCCTTTTTTATCCATTTTCGTTTGTCTACCAGGTCGGCTTCTATCAAGGGAACCATGGCATATCCTCCTCCTATGGTAAATAATCCTATCCGGAAGAAGATGAAAAATGCTCTTAAATAGAAATTCATGTTATTGCGTTTAGTTCTTTTTCATATAAATGCTTGGGGGGACACCGTAAAACTTCTTGAAGGTGTCCGTAAAATATTTGGGGTCGGCAAAGCCCATTTTGTCCGAGACTTCAGCTACCGTATAACGCTGGCTCTTTAACATCAGGGCGGCTTCCTGCATCCGGATATTACGGATGAATTCAGCCGGAGCTATACCCGTCAAAGCCTTAATCTTGTTGTAGAAACTGGTGCGGCTCATGTTGACCGAAGCACACAAGGTATCTACATTGAAGTTTTTGCCTAACCCCTCTTTAACCAGTTCGGTCACTTTCTGGATAAACTCGTCATCCAGGCTTGTAGGTAATTCAACGGAAGTAGCCTCTTCCGGCAAAGCGGTTACAGCCGATTTGAAACGATTGCGCAGCATCCTCCGGTTTTCTATCAGGGTATGAATTGTGGCCTTCAGTATGTGTATGTCAAAGGGCTTCACCAAGTATTGGTCGGCTTTGATTTCCAGTCCTTCTACAATATGCTCCTTGTCACCGAGTGCGGTGAGTAAAATGATGGGAATGTGGCTGGTTTCCATCTGCCCTTTTAGTATCTGGCACATTTCCTTGCCGTCCATGACCGGCATCATGATGTCGGAAAGAATCAAATCCGGTTGTTTTTCGCTGACAAAGTCAAGGGCCTCCTGTCCGTTGCCTACACCTTCCACCTGGTAGGTATCCGAGAGACTATGTATAATGAACGATTGTAAAGCCGTATTGTCTTCTACTACTAATATGAAAGGAGCCTGTTCATCTGTCTGTGAGCTATTGAACTGCACATTAGTAGTGACAATACTTTTGGATACATTCTTTTCCGTGGCTTGTATCCGATGGGCCGTGTTTTCTTTTTCTTCTTTTTTGTACTGGTAGTTTTTACTTTTTATAGGGAAAGTCAGCTGGAAACTGGTTCCTACGTTTTCAGTACTGCTGAATGAAATTTTACCTTCATGGTTTTCAATCAGTCGATAAGTCAGCAACATTCCGATGCCACATCCGGTAGTGGTCTGGTTGGCCGTATTATATCCTCTGAACAAATATTTGAAGAGCTTCTTCTGGTCTTCCTTGTTCATTCCGATACCAGTATCCGAGATAGTAAGTGTCCATGTGTTTTTGTTGCTTTCCGCTTTTAATGATACGCGTCCGCCCTGTGGGGTATATTTTAAGGCATTCGACAGCAGGTTGCGCAAAATAGAATCCATTTTGCTTGCATTAATCCACACGTCCAGACTGTCGAACGAACTTTCGTATGAAAGGGTGATTTCTTTTTGGCGGGCAAAACTTTCAAACTGGTGCATATAATTACTCAGATAACGATTCAGCTCATGCATTGTCACGATGGTTTGTGAAGAGTATAATTCTTCCTTCTGGAAATTTATCAGATTATTGGCAAGCTCTGCCAGATTTTCCGTGCTTTGCATAGCCAGTTTGATGTTTTTCTGTCCGTTTTCACTCAGGCTTTCCTTTTCCATGATTTCGCTCAGCGGTGCCTTGATCATGGTCAGTGGAGTGCGGATGTCGTGTGCGGCATGCGTGAAGAAATTGATTTTTTCTTCCGAAGTTTTCCGTTCGCGCTTGATAATCTGGTAGCGCAGAAAAGCGTAGGCTGCCCCAATGATTAGCAGTGCATAGATTAGGAATGCCCAGAAGGTAAGCCAGAAAGGACGTTCCACCATGATTTGAATTTCTCTTTCCTCCAGTATCTGCTGGTTATCAAGCAGAATAGAACGCACTTTCAGTGTATAGTTTCCTGGTGACAAGTTGGTATAGCGTATGGTTCCGTTGCTGGTGGGAGGAGTCCACTGGTCATAGAATCCTTCCAGCTTCCAACTATACAGAATACTCGATGGATTATCAAAATTGATGGAAGATACGTCCATAGAGAACGTGTTCTGGTCGTATTTTAATTGAATGAAATTGGTTTCGTCCAGAATTTTGGTCAAGGGAGAATTCTTTTCCATCGGGTGTACCGGATGATACATGATGTGCAGGTTGGAGAATACCATGTGGCTGGAGAAGCTTGAAGGCAGTTCCAGGCTGTCAGGCAGAATGATGACCCCCTCGTTACTTCCAAAAATCAGCTGACCGTTTCGGGTGTGTATCCCTGCTGTCGGGTTAAAGTTTGCCCCTTGCAGACCCTGCTCCCGTGTCCAGTTGGTAAAGGTCTGTTCTTTCAGGTTATAGAAAGAAAGTCCGTTTTCTGTACCTAAGAACAGATTCCCGTTTTTGTCAGGAACGATGCTATAGATATTGTTTGTTTGCAGGCCGCTGTTGTTTGCCATACAGTGGCTGATTTCTTCAGTTTGGTTATTGATAATAAACAATCCGTTTCCGTACGTGCCAATATAGGTTTTCTTTTTATCCGTACTGTTGTAGATTGCATTGATACAGCCAATCTCTTCTTTTTCTTTATAGAGGTAGAGTCTTTGTTGCTTCTTGTCGAAAATGTATAGTCCGTGTATGGTTCCCACCCAGAAGGAATCATCGTTCCTTTCCAGCAGGTAGGTAATAGGATAGGAGGTATTATATTCCTGTTTCTCATGAGTTTTCATGTGATAGCTTTTCAAACTGTAAAATCCTCCACTCCAGATTATATCGTTTTTATCTTTAATAAGTCCGCGTATATATTTGTCGGGGGTCTCACGGGTCTGAGACTTTCCTTGTTGGTGGAAGGTAGCCGTACCTGCTTTTTTATCTATACGGAAAATTCCGGACATATAGCCTCCTGCCAGGATGATTCCCGGCCTTATCTCACAGATGGAAAGGAATATATGATTTTCATATTGTGGCATTTTTTCTGCCGTACAATAGTTTTTCCATTCTTTTTCACGTGTGTCGTAACAACTGACTCCATTACTTGTCGCATACCAGATGTCTCCTTCAGAATCTTCCATAATACCGTTGATACAGTTGTTCGACAGGGTGTTCGTACTGTTTGGTGCATGCTTTAGCCATTGGTATTTGGGATATTTCTCGGAATAGATTGTAATTCCAATCGGATAAATTACGTTCCATATCCGGTTGCTCTGGTCCATGTAAATATCCTTGATGATACTTCCGTTCATTTTGTTGAGACTCTCATTATCCTCTTTCAGGAAATGGGTGAGTTCTTTTTTATGGACGTTGAGCTTATATACTCCATCTCCGTCGGTAGCTATGAAAACTTCATCTGAATTCTTCCGGTTAGGGATGATAGTGTTTACCCCAATGTCTCTCAAGTGGTTTCCTAAATCTGTCAGTTCCCCGCTGGTTGGGGTGTAAATAAACAGTTTGTCGAGTAATGCGTTTATAATCAGTTTTTTTGTAGGCTTGTGATAATAGATGTAGTCTATAATGTTAATGGTAGAGGTATTGATTCTCTTGATATTGTTCAGGCTTTTGTTACGCAAGGTAGCCGTGTAAAGATGCTGTTCGGTCGAGATATAATACTTGTTTTTCTGTATTTGCGTAATACAAGTGATTTTTCCTGGAATTTTCTGGCTTATTTTATAAGCTTCCTGTGTGTCACCGTTGTAAATATACTGCTTGCCTTCCGTACAGAACCAGATATTTTTTTCTTCATCCAGATAAACGCAGGTGACAGGGACTTTTTGGGTCTCTGGAAATTTTTCATGTAAATTGAATACCAGTTGAAAAGAGTCTTTGGCCTCATTTAAGTTGAATACCAGTCCGTCTTTTCCTATTTCCCATAATTTTTGTTCCTTGTCTGTTTTAAGGATGTTCAGATTGGGGAAACAGTTGACCACGTTGCCATTCTTGGTAAGAGGGTAATAAGTAAATTGTTTTCCATTATAGCGGTCTATTCCTTTGTGTGTGAGAATCCAGATATAATCGTGCTCTCCCTGTTGAATGGAAAGGGCTCTCCGGCTGCTGAGTCCATCTTCCACGCCAATGTATTGGAATATTTGTGCCTCCGAATGTATAGGGGTGAAAAATAAAAGAAGATAAATGATATAAATAAATTTTTGCATAATACTCTTGTTGGTAAGTGCAAATTTCGGAAAAAACAATTTCTTATCAAAATAATACGGAGCTTTATGTAGGAATGGGAAATCGAGTAGGAGGAAAACGAAGTAGTTTTCTTCCTACTTTCGTTTTCCGACCTCTCACACCACCACGCATGCGGTTCCGCACGTGGCGGTTCTTTATTTGGGATACCATTTGAGATACTCGTCATAGAGGGTTGGAT
>NZ_DBEXBB010000192.1:0-9429 GCF_048170425.1 Phocaeicola sp. | reverse complement strand
CATATTCATGCTGTAGAGCGGGAGAAGTATAATTTCATTAGCGACTGGAAATTAAAGGTGGGTGATATAGTTCAGGCAGAGGAGGTGGACTATTCGGATGCAGGATGGAAGTCGGTTACACTCCCTCATGCATTCAATGAGGATGAAGCTTTCAAACTAAATATCAAGGATCTTACTGATACAATTGTATGGTATCGAAAACATTTTCGCTTACCTGCTGATGTGAAAGGACGGAAGGTGTTCATTGAATTTGAAGGAGCACGGCAAGGAATTGATCTGTATGTGAACGGTCACCTGGTCGGTCAGCATGAAAATGGAGTGATGGCTTTTGGTTTTGACCTTACTGCATTTGTAAAGCCGGGTAAGGAAAATGTCATTGCTGCACGTATTGATAACAATTGGGACTATGCAGAGAAAGCTACTGGCGTAAAGTATCAGTGGAGTAACCGTAATTTTAATGCAAATTATGGAGGCTTACCCAAGAATGTGTGGTTGCATGTGACGGATAAATTATACCAGACCTTACCTCTATATAGTAATCTGCAAACTACGGGTGTCTATATTTATGCGGAAGATATTCAGGTACGTGCTCGTAAAGCTCGGATTCATGCCGAATCGGAAGTGAAAAATGAAACAAGGAAAAGCCAGACAATTGGTTATCTGGTGGAGCTTTTTGACCGTGACGGGAAGCTTGTAAAGGCATTCCGTGGCGAGGAGAAAAGAATTAATCCAGGAGAAAAAGTAGTACTTTCGGCTGAAAGTGAAGTGGAAGGCTTACATTTTTGGAGCTGGGGATATGGCTATCTGTATACGGTAAAGACAGCTTTGTGCATAGAGGGAAAGAAAACGGATGAAGTAATTACGCGTACAGGTTTTCGCAAGACACGATTTGCTGATGGAAAAGTATGGTTAAACGACCGGGTGATTCAGTTAAAGGGATTTGCCCAGCGAACAAGTAATGAATGGCCTGCTGTAGGAATGTCGGTGCCGGCCTGGTTGAGTGATTATAGCAATGGCCTCATGGTGAAAGCCAATGCTAATCTGGTGCGTTGGATGCATGTGACTCCCTGGAAGCAGGATGTAGAGTCATGCGACCGTGTCGGTTTGATTCAGGCCATGCCGGCAGGAGATGCAGAAAAAGACTGCAAAGGACGTCAGTGGGAGCAGCGTAAACTGGTAATGAGGGATGCAATTATCTATAACCGTAACAATCCGAGTATCCTTTTTTATGAATGTGGCAATGAATCAATCAGCCGTGAACACATGTTGGAGATGAAGAAGATACGTGATGAATTTGATTATCATGGTGGGCGTGCAATCGGTTCTCGTGAGATGCTGGATATTCGTGATGCCGAGTATGGGGGAGAGATGTTGTATATTAACAAAAGTGCACATCATCCTATGTGGGCCATGGAGTATTGCCGTGATGAAGGCTTGCGCAAGTATTGGGATAATTACTCTTATCCATATCATAAGGATGGAGAAGGAAACAGTGCTTATCATTCTGCGGCCACCGGAAAAACGAAAAAACAGGTAGACGCCAGTGTATACAATCGCAATCAGGACTCTTTCACCATTGAGAATGTGATTCGTTGGTTTGATTACTGGCGTGAACGTCCGGGTACAGGGAAAAGGGTAAGCTCAGGCGGCGCTAAGATTATTTTTTCAGATACGAATACTCATTTTCGTGGGGTAGAGAATTACCGGCGTAGTGGAGATACAGACCCTATGCGTATTCCGAAAGATTCTTATTTTGCTCATCAGGTGATGTGGGACGGATGGGTAGATACGGAAAATCCTCGTTTGCATATCGTAGGACACTGGAATTATGAACCGGGAGTGGTCAAGCCTGTGTATGTGGTTTCTAATACGGATAGTGTGGCGTTATTTTTAAACGGAAAACCAATGGGGCAGGCTCAGCGTGACTATCATTTCTTGTTTACTTTTGATAAAATTTCCTTCACTCCTGGAGTATTGGAAGCTGTGGGGTACAATAACGGAAAAGAAGCTGCGCGTATGCAGTTAAGAACCGCAGGTAAACCAGCTAAATTGAAATTAGTTGCCCTTCAGCATCCGAAAGGATGGAAGGCTGATGGAGCTGATTTGGTGTTGTTGCAAGTGGAGGTTGTTGATACGGAAGGGAATCGTTGTCCGCTGGCGAACGATTTGATTCATTTTACGGTAGAAGGTCCGGCAGAATGGCGAGGAGGTATAGCGCAAGGCCCGGATAATTATATCTTGTCGGAAAAACTTCCCGTGGAATGTGGAGTGAACCGTGCGTTATTGCGCTCGTCTGTTACAGCAGGGAAGGTGGTTGTACGAGCCGAAGCAGAAGGATTGGCTTCCGCTTCATTGGAGCTGGTTTCTTCTCCTATGGAAGTACAAAATGGACTGAGTACATACATTCCTGGAGATGATTTGGAAGGAAGTTTAGATTGTGGAGAAACACCTTTGTCTCTTTCTTATATAGAGCGTGCGGTGGATGTAGCTATACTTTCTGCTGAGGCTGGAATAAATACGGAAGAAGCTTGTAAGAGTTTTGATGACAATGAATTGAGTGAATGGAAAAATGATGGAAAGGCTTCCACTGCATGGATTAAATATCATCTTGAAAGGGTAGCGCGTGTGGATGAGGTATGTATGAAACTTACAGGATGGCGCATGCGCAGTTATCCTTTGGAGATTTATGCGGGAGATGAACTGATTTGGAGCGGAGAAACTGAAA
This sequence comes from Phocaeicola sp., assembly GCF_048170425.1. Taxonomy (GTDB): domain Bacteria; phylum Bacteroidota; class Bacteroidia; order Bacteroidales; family Bacteroidaceae; genus Phocaeicola. Next base: position 6,704 of record NZ_DBEXBB010000192.1, on the reverse strand, counting down.
AAAGTCTGGGTTACGTTCATTTGAAGGTGAAACCGGTTCCTGCTTCTGAAATCACTATCCGGTTGAGGGGTTCAAGTAAAGAGGATGATGCCTTTGGACAGATTGTGGAAGTGGCTGCTCCAGTAGCCAATGAATTGGATTTGTTTAAGGCGAAAGATGGAGATAAAACCAATCATGAACTTCGTATTGTAGAAGTTGAATTTAAGGAAAGCCTGAACAGATAGCAGGCTGTGGCAAAAATATAAGCGGGGAAAAGCAGACATGAAGTGGCTGCTTTTCCCCGCTGTTGTCTTGAGGGTTATTTTACTTCGATTTGTATCTTTCCTGATTTCAGCCCTTTTGCGGTGACTTGTAACTCAAGGGTACCTGCTTCTTTCCCTGATTGTACAATTGCAGTCAGCATGCCGTTGAAAGCGTGCATCTGAGGCAGGTGGAACAAATCCAGACAAGTCGGGTCTCCATTGGCTGAGGCCTTGTAGCTTCCGGCTCCTTTCACTTTAAATTTCACCAAGCGCATGTCGGTGGGACAGAGATTTCCGTCTTTGTCTACAACACGTACGGTTACGTATGCCAAATCTTTTCCGTTGGCTGTGAGCGACTGGCGTGAAGAAACCAATTCGATGTGATGCGGCTTTCCTGCCGTACGGATTATCTTTTCCGCTTTGGCTGTACCGTGCTCATCGTATGCTACGACTTTTACTTCTCCCGGTTCGTAGATGGCGTTGTGCCACATCAGGCGGTAACGGTTTTCTACGCTTTGGTTGTTCTTCGTCTGTTTTCCATAGCTCTTTCCGTTGATGAAAAGTTCGGCTGTCGGATAGTTGGTATAGACGAATACAGGTACTTCTTTTCCTTCTCTGCCTTCCCAGTTCCAATGAGGGAGAATATGAAGTGTTTCAGCTTGCTTGTTCCATACGCTGCGGTATAAATAGTACCGGTCTTTGGGCAAGGAAGCCAGGTCGATAATACCGAACATAGAGCTGTGGTTGGGCCATGCATCCGTATCGTATGGGCTGGGTTCACCCAGATAATCAAAACCTGTCCAGACAAACTGCCCCAAAGTCCATTGGTGGTCATCAGCCAGAGCAAAGTCTATATCGGGAATGTTAGACCAGGAGCAGTATTCCAGGTCGTAAGAAGAAGACTGATGATCCTCGTATTTGGCATCGGCTTTACGTTCTGCCGGGAATTTATATACGCCACGTGAGCTGACGGTAGAAGAGGTTTCTGAGCCTAATACCAGATTTTGAGGCAAGCGTTGGTATGCCTCTTCATAACGGTTTGCACGATAATTGAATCCCGGGATGTCGAGCATGGCAGCAAAACCGTTGTCGAGCACGCAACTTACCTGGTCCATACCGCAGGTAACCGGACGGGTAGGGTCTTCCCGGTGACAAATGTCTTGCAGGAACTTGGCAACTTTGTATCCTTCACTGCTGCATTGGGTGGGGACCTCATTGCCGATACTCCACATTACCACACAGGGATTGTTCCGGTATTGCCGTAGCATGTTTACCATGTCTTTTTCAGCCCATTCCTTAAAATAACGATGGTATCCGTTTTCACACTTGGCAATGTCCCATTCATCAAAAGGCTCAATCATCATCATGAATCCCATTTCATCGCATAGTCTGACAAGTTCAGGAGCCGGCATGTTGTGTGCAGTACGGATGGCGTCGCAGCCCATGTCTTTCAATAACGTAAGCTGGTGGCGTAGCGCGGATACGTTAATAGCAGCTCCTAAGGGACCTAAGTCGTGGTGATTACATACTCCCTGGAATTTACGGTGCTGGCCGTTCAGGAAAAAGCCCTTGTCGGCTACAAATTCGATGGAACGGATACCAAAGCGGGTGGTATAAGTATCTGTAAGTTTTCCGTTGGCATAGATTTTAGATACGGCCTGATATAAGAACGGTGTTTCGGGCGACCACAATTGCGGGTTTTCTACAATAAAATTTTGTGTAAACGGTTGCCCGTGATTGATACGTCCGCTGTTTTTCTTGAAAGAAACTCTTTTTCCGTTCGGGTCCAGAATTTCTGTTTCTATGGTAATTTCTTCTTTTCCTGCATTCTGTAAAGAGGTACGAAGGCAAACCGAAGCATAGTCATTAGCAATGTGTGGGGTGGTAACCTGTGTTCCCCATACAGGTACATGTATTTTTTCTGCAGTAATCAGATGGACATTCCGGTAAAGTCCGGCTCCCGGATACCAGCGGGAAGATTGAGGACGGTTTTCCAGACGTACAGCCAATACATTGTCTTTTCCTTCTTTGTGCAGAAGTTCGGTAATGTCACAATGGAAAGAGTTGTAACCGAAAGGCCAGAAGCAGGCTTCTTTTCCATTGACATACACGCGGGCTTCACTCATGGCTCCATCAAAAACCAGTGTTGTCTTTTTGTCAGGGTCTGCATCGAAACGGGTGCGATACCATCCTACTCCCACATAAGGAAGTCCTCCGGTACGTCCGGTCTTGACAGATGCTTGTTTCTCCAAGTTCTGAGTAATGGCTACATTTTGTAAATCATTATTACGGTCAAACGGTCCATAAATGGCCCAGTCGTGTGGAATACAGACAGATTCCCATTGAGAATCATTAAATGAAACAGTTTCAGCTCCATTGGTTTCTCCTTTGTGGAATTTCCAGCCGGTTTCCAAGAGTTGTTCATGTCGCTGTGCGTTGAGACTGCATACACTACAGAGGATAGTAGCGAGCAGAAAGAATTTACGGATGTGCATAGATTTCTAAGATTAGGTTTTCATTTATCAAGCAAAGATAAACTTTTCGTTCGAAACTATCCTTATTTATTCCTGAACTCTTACTATATTTGCGGAGAAATTGGAGAAATACGTAATAATCAATCATATAATATTTCGCTATGGAATATAATTTCAGAGAAATTGAGAAGAAGTGGCAGCAGAGATGGGTGGAACGTAAGACCTATAAAGTTGTCGAAGATGAATCCAAGAAAAAGTTCTACGTGTTGAACATGTTCCCTTATCCGTCGGGAGCGGGACTTCACGTAGGTCATCCGCTGGGATACATTGCCAGCGATATTTATGCACGTTACAAACGATTGCAAGGATTCAATGTGTTGAATCCGATGGGATATGATGCATACGGTTTGCCTGCTGAACAGTATGCCATTCAAACGGGCCAGCATCCGGCCGTTACTACCGCAGCTAACATTGCACGCTATCGCGAGCAGTTGGACAAGATTGGTTTTTCGTTCGACTGGGATCGTGAGGTACGTACGTGCGAACCTGGATATTATCACTGGACACAGTGGGCTTTCCAGAAAATGTTCAACAGTTTCTATTGTAATTCATGCCAGAAAGCACAGCCTATCAGCAAACTGATTACTCATTTTGAGGCTGAAGGAACAAAGGGGTTGGATGTAGCATGCAGCGAAGAACTGAATTTTACTGCAGAAGAATGGAAAGCTAAGACAGAAAAGGAACAGCAGGAAATTCTGATGAACTACCGTATCGCTTACTTAGGAGAGACCATGGTAAACTGGTGTCCGGCATTGGGTACGGTATTGGCCAACGATGAAGTAGTAGACGGGGTATCTGAACGTGGAGGCCATCCGGTGGTGCAGAAAAAGATGCGCCAGTGGTGTTTGCGTGTGTCTGCTTATGCACAGCGTTTGCTTGACGGACTGGAAACGGTAGACTGGACAGATTCTTTGAAAGAAACTCAGCGTAACTGGATTGGTCGTTCAGAAGGTACTGAAGTACGTTTCAAGGTGAAAGACAGCGATTTGGAGTTTACCATCTTTACTACACGTGCCGATACGATGTTCGGTGTGACTTTCATGGTACTTGCACCTGAAAGTGAACTGGTGCCGATGCTGACAACCGAAGCACAGCGTGCAGAAGTTGAGGCTTATCTGGACCGTACAAAGAAGCGTACAGAACGTGAACGTATTGCTGACCGTCGTGTAACGGGTGTGTTCAGTGGTTCGTATGCCGTAAATCCGTTTACAGGAGAATCTGTTCCAGTATGGATTAGTGATTATGTATTGGCTGGTTATGGAACAGGAGCCATCATGGCGGTACCTGCGCACGATAGTCGTGACTATGCATTTGCCAAACATTTCAACTTGCCGATTGTACCGTTGGTAGAAGGTTGTGACGTAAGCGAAGAAAGCTTTGATGCGAAGGAAGGAATCGTTTGCAACTCTCCGAAAGCCGAGGTAACTCCTTATTGCGATTTGACGCTGAATGGCCTGACAATTAAAGAAGCTATTGCAGCTACCAAGAAATATGTGAAAGAGCATAATCTGGGCCGTGTGAAAGTAAACTTCCGTTTGCGTGATGCGATTTTCTCTCGCCAGCGTTATTGGGGTGAACCGTTCCCGGTATATTACAAGGACGGCATGCCGTATATGATTGACGAAAGCAAGCTTCCGCTGGAGCTTCCAGAAGTAGCCAAGTTCTTGCCTACAGAAAGCGGAGAACCTCCTTTGGGACATGCTACTCGTTGGGCATGGGATGTAGCCAGAGGTGAAGTGGTAGAAAATACAAAGATTGATAACGTCAATGTATTCCCTCTGGAATTGAATACCATGCCGGGATTTGCCGGTTCCAGTGCATATTATTTGCGTTACATGGATCCGCATAACAATGAAGCGCTGGTTTCTGAGAAGGCAGACCATTACTGGCAGAATGTAGACCTTTATGTAGGAGGAACAGAACATGCTACCGGTCACTTGATTTATTCTCGTTTCTGGAATAAGTTCTTGTTCGATTTGGGTGTCAGTGTGAAAGAAGAACCATTCCAAAAGCTGGTGAACCAGGGAATGATTCAGGGACGAAGCAACTTTGTATATCGTATCAAGGATACCAACACTTTCGTGTCTCTGGGATTGAAAGATCAGTATGATGTGACTCCGTTGCACGTGGATGTGAACATTGTATCGAACGATGTATTGGATGTAGAAGCTTTCAAGAACTGGCGTCCGGAATACAATAATGCAGAATTTATTCTGGAAGACGGCAAGTATATTTGCGGCTGGGCAGTAGAAAAGATGAGTAAATCCATGTATAACGTGGTGAACCCGGATATGATTGTAGAACGTTATGGAGCGGATACGTTACGTATGTATGAAATGTTCCTCGGTCCGGTAGAACAGTCTAAGCCATGGGATACCAATGGTATTGACGGAGTACACCGCTTCCTGAAGAAGCTTTGGAACTTGTTCTATGACCGCCAGGGTACTTTCTTGCCTGCTGAAGGAGAAGCTACCAAAGAAGAACTGAAAGCCATTCATAAATTGATTAAGAAGGTGACAGGAGATATTGAAACCTTCTCTTACAACACCTCTATCAGCGCCTTTATGATTTGTGTCAATGAATTGACTTCATTGAAATGTCGCAACAAGGCTGTGATGAGCAATCTGGTAGTACTTTTGGCTCCGTTTGCTCCGCATTTGGCAGAAGAATTGTGGGAAGCTTTGGGCAATACTTCTTCTGTATGCGATGCACATTGGCCGGAATTCAATGAGGAATATTTGAAAGAAGACAGCGTAAAATATACTATTTCTTTCAATGGTAAGGCTCGTTTTACAATGGAGTTCCCTGCCGATGCTGGTAATGATACCATCCAGGCTGCTGTACTGGCTGAAGAACAGTCACAGAAGTGGATTGAGGGCAAGACTCCGAAGAAGGTGATTATTGTACCGAAGAAAATTGTAAATATTGTACTTTAACCTTTTAAATGCTCGTCCGGAATGAACAGGAGGTATCTTCTGTTCATTCCGGACTGTTTTTTTATTGTCTATGGAAGCTTTATTAAAGAAAAAGTTGGGCCGGGAGTCCAGAGACTATCTGGCCATAACCTTCGGGCTGATTTGTTATTCCATTGGCTGGGCTGCATTTATGCTTCCCTATCAGATTACTACCGGAGGAGTAACGGGTATTGCGGCAATTATTTATTATGCCACAGGCATAGAGATTCAGGTCTCCTATTTTGTGATTAATGCAATATTCTTGGGTTTTGCCTTGAAAATATTAGGGCCTAAATTTAGTATTAAGACCATCTTTGCCATCTTTATGCTGACTTTCCTGCTCTGGTTCTTTCAGATGATTTTGAAGGATGAGAATGGCAATCTTCCTCAGTTGTTAGGCCCTGGTCAGGATTTTATGGCTTGTGTGATAGGTGCTGGTCTGCTGGGTTTTGGAATTGGTATCGTGTTCTGTAATAATGGAAGTACGGGTGGAACGGATATCATTGCCTGGATTATCAATAAGTATAAGGATGTTACGTTGGGGCGGATGATGATGTATTGCGATATCGTCATCATTTCATCCTGTTATTTTATTTTTCACGACTGGCGCAGGGTATTGTTCGGCTTTTGTGTCTTGTTTGTGATGAGTATCGTCATTGACTATGTGATTAACAGTACACGGCAGTCTGTGCAGTTCCTGATATTCTCACGCAAATATGAGGAGATAGCCGAAGGGATTGCGACAAAGATTGATCGTGGAGTGACTTTGCTTGATGGAAAGGGATGGTATAGTAAACAGGAAATAAAGGTAGTAGTGGTTTTGGCTAAAAAAAGGGAATCACTCGATATCTTCCGTTTAGTAAAGGACATTGATCCGAATGCCTTCATTTCACAAAGTAATGTAGTTGGAGTATATGGCGAGGGCTTTGATAAGCTTAAAGTAAAATAAACTTTTCCCTTAAAAAACTAAAATA
>NZ_DBEXBB010000191.1:0-19901 GCF_048170425.1 Phocaeicola sp. | reverse complement strand
TGATAAATGCATATTTGCTCAAACCTGATGAATAATATTCACGAAGTAGAGCCAGACGGTCTGATTCATTGTAATGCTTACGATTCATGATTGGTATAGGTTATGTGTTAATAATGTGTCTACCTATACCAGCATAAGTCATTGTGATTATCCTAATACATTTCCTAAGTAGAGGAAGAACATACCAATCAGCACTAAAATCAAATCGACCACCTTGCTCTTCAGGTTCTTCTCGCGGAATATCATAGCACCAAACAGGAAGGAAACCACCACGCTTCCCCGTCGCACCATAGACACAATGGAAATCATGGCCCCGTCCATACCAAGCGCATAGAAATACACGAAATCAGCTGCCGACAAGAATACGGAAATCAGGATAATGCACCAGTCCCAGTGAAACGGTGTACTGCTCTTCCGCTTGGGCCACCACAGGAACATCAGTACTCCTCCCATCAAGAAAAGCTGGTACACATTGTACCACGCCTGTACCACCATGTTATTGAAGCGTCCCATCAAGTATTTATCGTACAAACCACTGACAGCACCTAGCACAGCCGCCAGCACCACAAACCAAATCCATTTATCGTGCTTGAAATCGATTCCTTCCTTCTTTCCCGAACGGCTCAGCATGAAGAACGATATAATGGCCATCAACACACCAATCCACTGGTACAGGTTCAGACGTTCACCAAATATCAGCAAGGCACCTACCAGCGTCATGACCGGACGGGTGGCATTGATTGGCCCGACAATGGTCAATGGCAAGTGTTTCATACCGAAATAACCGAATGTCCACGAAGAAAGCACGATAAATGATTTCAGGATAATGAACTTATGTACCTCCCAGCCCGCTGAAGGCACGTAGAAAAGCGTATCCTGCAATGCCTCCGGATGAAAGTACGAAACTAAAATAAACGGTAAGAAAATCAGACTCGAAAAAAGCGTATTCAGTCCCAGTACCGGAAGAACCGCATTGTTTGCCAGCGATTTTTTCTTGAAGACATCATAAAAGCCCAGCAACGCCGCTGAGCAAAAAGCCAGTAATAACCACATGTTTCTTTACGTTAAATCGAATTACAGCCTGCAAAATTAGGCAATAAAGCCGTGACTGACAAGTTTATTCCACAGAACCTTCTACCATTTTTCAGAAAGCGTTTACAATGTACATTTATCCGTGCCCTTCCCTTGCTCCGGACGTCGTTCTGGAAATGAAATACGAAAACGTGTCAGACCATCGGCATAAGTCCGCAAAGAGAATGTACACCCCAGTCTGGCCAATACTTCCCGAATGAAAATCAATCCGATACCTTGCCCGTTAGGTTTGGTCGAAAAGAACGGGCTGAACAATTTCGTTTCCACCTCCTTACTGATACCTTTTCCGGAATCGGCAATTTCAAGCATGACCGGAGATACTGATGTACGAATAAAAATACCCCCTCCCTGCCCGATGCTTTCTGCCGCATTCTTAATAATATTCACCAGTACCTGTTCAAACAGAACCGTATCAATCCACACTTTCGGATTCTCCATACATAACTCATTATGCAGCGTAATCTGCCGCTCCCGACAGATTGTTTCCATAAACATTCCACAAGCTATCACCCGGTCATTCAGCCTCACCTGCTCTATATTGGGGTCCGGAATCTTCACTACATCAGCAAATTTGGTAATAAACTGACTCATCCCCCAGCAACGCTCCACACAAACTTTCATCACTTCCTGCAAATCGCCAGTTTCTTCCTCCAACGTTTCCAGTGCTTCTCCAACGGTTTCCAAAGTAGAAGTAATGCCGGCCGTGGTATTATTCACCTCATGGGCTATCATCCGAATCACCTTCTCATAAGCCTTTTTCTCTGCTTTCACCACCTCGGTGGTTAAACTTTCTACCAATATGAACGGATGAGCAAACCCTCTGTCCACAAATGAAAGCCGGGAGCAGCGGTAAATTCTGGCATCACTTAAACGGATGGTATCTGTGGTATCTTTAGGTAAACGTGCCACCTCTTCTGCCAAGGGAGAATCCAGTTCGTCCAGCCGTTTTCCCATTAATTCCTCGACTGAAGCATATCCCAAAAAACGCAACGCCGCCACATTCAACATAGATATCTGCTCGTCGAAAGTCAAAATAATCACCCCCATGGGTGATACATTAATCAACAAGTCTAAGAAATGATTCTGCTCACGCAAACGCAGACGTTCGTTCTTCAACTGATCCATCATCCGGTTAAACATCTCCACGATGCGGTCTGCTTCAGCCTGACCAACCGAAGCCAGACGGCTGCTGAAATCTTGTTCACGTAACAGGTCCATTCCACTTGCAATGCTATTGAGCGGTTTTACAACTTTACGATAAAAATAGAACAAGACTATCAAGCTAAAAGAAATCACACCTTCTCCCACATATAAAAGCATGCTCTTTGTATTCAGGATGAAAAATAGCAAAATGCTCCACACCAATATGAGCAACAAGCCCAGCAGGAAAAACAGCGTTCTCAACCTCATAAAGCCTTCTGATCAATCATTAAACGAAATGCCGTATTTTTCCAGGCGGCGATACAAAGCCGCCCGACTGATACCCAGTGAAAGAGCTACCTGGGTCAAATTATTATCATGCGTATCCAACGCCTGAAGAATGGTACGTTTTTCCAGTTCCTCCAATGTAAGTCCTTTTGCATCCGCAACAGAGTCTGTAGCAACTGAAACCGGATGATACTGTGACTGAAAATCCTCTGCCGTCAGACAATCTTTTCCACACACCAACAAGGTACGCTCTACCAGGTTCTTCAGTTCCCGGATATTCCCAGGATAAGGCAAACGGCTTAAAAACTCCAAGGCATCCTCGGAAAGTTTCACCAACGGCAATCCGTCCTCACGGCATCTGTTTTCCACGAAATGACGGGCCAGCAAAGGGATATCCTCACGCCGTTCACGCAAGGCCGGCAGATGAACCGCAATCAAATTGATGCGATACAACAAATCCTCACGAAACGTGTGTTCACGCACCATCTGCTCCAGATTAGCATTAGTCGCACAGACCACCCGTACATCTACCTTTCGCGGACGACTCTCCCCCAACGGTTCAAACGTCTGCTCCTGCAGCACCCGAAGCAACTTTACCTGACACGACAAATCCAGTTCACCAATTTCATCCAAGAAAATCGTCCCTTTATCGGCCAGTTCAAAACGTCCTTTCCGGTCGGTCACCGCATCGGTAAAGGCCCCTTTCTTGTGCCCGAACATCTCACTTTCAAACAAAGTTTGAGAGATGCCTCCCAAGTTTACTTTCACAAAAGGTTTGTTTCTGCGCAAACTATTCAAATGAATCGCCTCAGCAATCAGTTCCTTTCCTGTACCGCTCTCACCTGTTACGAGTACCGAAGCGCTTGTTCGGGAAACTTTCTTCACCGTTGCCAGCACAGCTTCCAGTGCCTTGCTCTTGCCAATAATGTAGCTGCGGTCGAAATCCTCGTCTTCCGTGGTCGAAGTATCGGCCACTTCCTCCTTGGACGTCAACTCCAAAGCCGTTTCAATACGTTGCATCAACGCCGCATTGTTCCAGGGTTTGGTAATAAAATCAAAAGCACCAGCCCGCATTCCTTGTACAGCCAGCGGAATGCTTCCCCAAGCTGTCATCAGAATAACCGGTACATCCGGACAAAACAACTTAACCTGTTTCAATAAAACCAACCCTTCTGCCCCATCCGTCGAAAGGCTGAAATTCATATCCATCAGTATTAATTGTGGTATCACAGAATGTATCGCTTCCATTGCCTCTTTAGGCCCAGACACAGCCTGTACCTCATACTTCGCTCTCTCAAGCATAAAACTCAGCGAAGAGCGAATGGCACTATCATCATCTATTATCAGTATCATAACACGACAAAAGTAAATATAATTTTACAATAGCAAGAGGTCAATGCTTCACAATCTTCTCAAAATCGGCCTCTATACCCGTTCCTGCCACAAAATCCCAAAGTGTAAGACTGCGTAGCTGATAATAATAATACCAGTAGTAAAACAATTCATTGATGTGTTTACGGCGAGCCTCATCCTTCTGGCTTTGTGAATCGTTCAAATCCAGTGTAGAAATCTTACCTATCAGAAAAGTCTCCACATTGGTATGATAACGCTTACGGGCAATCTGGTCGGCCTCATCGGCCAAATGAAGCTGAGTCTGCTGGTTGTTAAATTGCTCTACCAATACAAACAGGTTCTGATTGAAATTCATGGTTTCCTGACGTAGCTTACTCTCAGTAACCTCCCGGTTACTCTGTGCCACTTTCACCTGTCCGCGACGTTTACCCCAGTCCAGAATCGGAATTTTAAAACCAATCTCAACCACCTGATTATCTTTCAGACGACGATAAGCCGTATCGAAACGACGGTCTGTTCCTGTAAATCCCACCTGGGCAAACAGCGTGATTTCACGCATGTTTCCCTTGGCCTTGGCTACTTCATAATCGGCTTCCAACTGCCTGCGACGAATATTTTGAGCAAATGAATTATTGGCCAAAGCCTTGGAAAGCACATCTGCATAGTCCAGACGGATTTCGGGTATTGAATCTGGAACCTGAGGTATCAGCTCCTCATACTCTCCCAATGCTAAGAAAGAACGCAAGGTAAACATGTGACTCTTCAAGGAACTTTCATTGGAAGTCAGTGCAGAACGTGCATCCAGCACATTCAATTGCAACTGCAACAAATCATTCTCACTAATCTGCCCCATTCGCCGTTTAGCCTTGGCTACTTCATACAGTTTTTCCGCATTTTCCAGATTCTGCTTAGCAATAGCTACATTCTCACGGGCCAGTAACAGATTGAAAAAATAATTGATAGTGGTCATTGTGACCTCTTCCGTCGCACTCAAAAAAGCCGCCTTAGCCTCCGCATAACGCACCGGCTCAATCCTACGGTTCCATTTGGTCTGATTCACTCCAAAAACAGGCTGATTCAGGGTTAAAGCCAGTGGAACCGACATAAAACGATTGTCAGAACTACCATCCATCTGCCGTAGAAAATCAAGGGAAGTATTCAATGAAAGTGTACCTCCCGTAAACCAGATATTCTGGTCGATGGACAACTGTCCGTTCATCTGCATGTAGTTGTTTCGTACATACGTATAGGAACCGTCATTCTGCTGGTACGAAGTATAACCTTTTTGATAGGAAGGAAGAGTCGCTGTAAAGTTCACTTCCGGCAATAGCTCTGCACGGAAAGTACGATATTCCCAATAGGCCGTTTTCAGTTCGTTTAAAGCGACAGCCGCATCCACACTTTGTACCCGTGCCAGCATGATAGCTTCTTCCAGTGTCAATGTATGTGTTTCTCCCATCGGCACTGCGGTCACTCCCTTACTACAGCAGATAAAAAGAGAAAATAAAATCAGCAGGTTCCGTTTCATAATCTTCGATTCATTTTGTCATACAATATTCATCCTTCACACCACTCTTCCCCTATCAACCATTCACCTTATCCTACCTGCCGGCCATCAAAGAACCGCACGATACGTGACGTTTGTTTAGCCTGTTCCTCATTGTGGGTAACCATGACGATGGTACGCCCATCTTCCTGATTAAGCTTGTGCAGAATTTCCATAATTTCCGCTCCCATCCTGGAATCCAGATTACCGGTCGGTTCATCAGCCAATACAATTTCCGGATTTCCCACAATGGCCCTGGCTATAGCCACACGCTGGCACTGTCCACCCGAAAGTTGTGACGGCATGTGATGCATTCGATGGCTCAACCCCACTTTGAGCAACACCTCTTCGGCCAGTCGCCGACGTTCCTTCGCTGAAACGTCACGATAGAGCAAAGGAAGTTCCACATTATCCAGCACATTCAATGAATTGATCAGGTGGAACGACTGAAAAACAAATCCCAGGTTCCGGTTGCGAAAAGCTGCCAGCTCCTTGTCTTTCATTCCCTCTACTTTCACCCCCGCAATCTGAATAATACCGCTGGTAGGGGCATCCAGCAGTCCCATGATGTTCAACAAAGTAGATTTTCCACATCCGGAAGGCCCCATAATACTGAGGAATTCTCCTTTTTCTATCATGAGGTTCACATTTTCTAATGCCTGAGTCTCTATTTCATTGGTCCGGTAAATCTTGTTGATTCCGGTTAATTCTATCATATTCATACTCATCTTATTTAAAAGTTTACTATTATATTCGCATTCAAACGAATCTTTCCATATTTTATTCATCTCTCAATGCTTCCGTAGGCGAAATGGAGCTTATCCGGCGGGCAGGAATATAAATGCCTATCCATACCACCAGCAGCAGAATCACGTACACCATCAGCGATACAAAGAAGAAATGAAGTCCAAAATTGTCTACCCAACTGGGTGTAACAGCTTCCATCAAAGAACTTCCCGTATTCAGTCCCTCACTAAATGCATATTGCAGATAAATGAAACAGCCTATAAAAGTAGCCAGCGTAGTCAGTGCCGTGCCCTCTCCTAAAAGCAACAGACGAATGCGATGCGGTGTCGCTCCATAAGAAAGCATCACGCCCACTTCTTCACGACGGGTACGAGTCTGCATCCAGAAAGTACCAATCACTCCCAGACAAAGATTGACCAGAAAGAACAAGGCAATGCTTAGGCTACGACGATAAAGCACAGTAGAATCACTGAATTCACGTGCCGCATTGATTTCGTCGTATGACTGCAATTCGCGGGCATAAAGATTCCCGATACGTAGCTGACGAAGCATCCAAGGACGAAAATCATGCAAGAAACGCTCCATACGCACTCCTTCTTTCAAACGAACAACAATCCTCATATTGTCCAGGCTGGAACGTATATCCGGATTCTGCAGGGGCATAAATACAATCGGTACAGGACGTTTGTCACTCAAATACTTACATGATTTCACGGTTCCCTTCACCGCCGTATAACAAGTATCTGTTCCATTCACTTTCCAGCAACGCTGATTGCGATATATGTGCGTGTGGAACATGCCTTCCAGCAAATCTTCCGTCATGATATAATAGTCCCCATTGTCCAAATCGGACAACTGAGCCGCACTCATACTCCCCTTGCCAGACTGGAAGCCATAGGTTTCAAAGAAATGGGTATGAGGCAAAAATTCGATAAATAAAGCCGTATGAGCCACCGAATCACCTTCCGCTATAAAGCTGGAAGTTCCAGTTCCCATCGCACCAGGATACACAAAAGAAAGAACGGGAGTTGCCTGTTCCACATCGGGATGCTGCCGGGCACGGTCCACCAGATTCAAATAAGTCTGCATCAACGAAGCCGAATCAGCTGCTTGTGGCTCATACCCGGGAGCTTCCTGAGGAAGCATACCCACAGATACCATACAAAGACGATCTGCATCATAGCCTAACGGAAGATGTCGCTCATAGGTCACCACCATCACTGGATCGAAAATGTACCAGGAAAGAATTGCCACTAATATCAGTTCAGCCAGCAGCCATCCGTTACGACGACGACGGCTCCAAAGATTTTTCAAAATCAATTTCCACATATCCACCAACTATTTTTCAGATTATCTTTTTTCATACAATGAATACACAATCGGCTTGCGCAATGATGTCCATGCCGGCCACAAAGCAGACAACAGGTTAAGTATCAGACAAAGCACAAACGCCACAATAAACACTACCGGTGCAAACAGCATTTCACCTGATACATACAGATTAGCTCCTTCAGCAATATCCATAGGCCACGAATCGAACAACATAAAAATCCATTCACGACCCACATAAAGCATACTCCATGCCACCAACAACCCCAGTAAGCCTCCTACCAACGTAAGAAAAAAGTTTTCCCACATCACCTGCGATAACAATGTACTCCTACTCGCACCAAAAGCCTTACGTACTCCCATCTCCGACAGACGACTCTCCATACGGCTGGCTATCAGCCCACTCAGATTTAAAGATGGTACAATCAAAAGTACCAGTAGCATCAGAATCAGATGACTTGCCACCTTCCAGGAACTAAAACTTGTATCGGCCGGATAATCTTTAAACACACTGAGTGTATGCGAAGTGGGCTGTTCCCATAACTCCATCTGCCACTGCCCTTTATACTGTGCATTTACTCTTCTGACCAAATCCCTGATTTCAGTGCGTAAGGCTTCTGCCTGTGCATTATCTTTTACTAAAAAAGTAACATTAAACCGACCACAATAGGGAAAACTGGAGGTACCGGGTTCCTTATAATTCAAGCCGACTGAATAAGGCACATATATCTGTGCATACGATTGGCCGGTCAAGAAGCTTGCTCCACGTACCACCCCACATACACGATAGTTCACATAATCCATTGAAAACGAACGTCCCACAACGCCTTCAGTTGTACCGAACAGACGACGGGCGATGTCATCGGATATCACGGCCGTATGAATACCACTTGCCAAATCGGCCTCCGTAAACGGATGTCCCTCCAGAAACTGCAACTCATAGATACGGAAAAAAGCTGGGTCTACCAATTTCTGTACCGGACGAAAATCCCCACTCCGATCGGCAGGCTGTACATAATAGTCCGTCGCATTGCCGAAACGTGCAGAAACCTCCACCACATTCTTAAGCGGATAAATCCATTCCTGCAAAGCCCGATACGACAAAGCGGACTGATAAGTCATTGCTTCCTGCTCGGACTTAAAACTGACATGAGTCAGATACAACGTGTTTTCCCGATTCCTTTCAGGATATATAGGAGCCAGTTTCACATAATAAACCACTGCTACTACAACCGTCATCGCAATGGCCAGCCCTGTACCAGCAATGTAGAGCATACTGAACAGACGGTTCTGCTTCAGTAACGTAAAAGCTTGTGTCAAATAGGTTCTTCGCATTCTCATAAAATTTTCACTCTCATTAAATTTTGTACCATATCAACGTATTTTTCATATTTATCTTATCTCAAACTTGCCAATCCATAAAACTTAGTGTTTCAAGTTTATCTTATGCTTATTCTTATACCCTTTCATATCACTGACTACCACCCGGTCACCCGGTTGAAGTCCGGAAACTACCTCCACATATTCAAAATTAGAATCTCCCAGTTCCACCTTCCGCTTGACCAGTTCCTCTTTTCCATCCCGTACAAAAAGTTCATACTCTCCTTTTCCCACATAATAACTGGCATTCTTTATTCGCAATACGCCCTCTTTCACGGCATTCATCACATACACATCCACTTTCAGTCCCGAACGCAACCGGCGGTGATGGTCATTAGACAGCTGCACAATAAAAGAAATCACTCCATTTTTAGATAAAGGCGTCACACTGCTTATCTGTCCTTCCAGTTTTTCATTGCCTATCTTTACGATGGCCCGTCCTCCTGCTATGACCTGATCTGCATAAGTATCGGCAATATCTGCTTCCACCTTAAAGTGACTCAGGTCTGAAACCACAGCCAATCGGGTACCTTCCGTCACCTGCGCTCCCACCTGATCATTAACATAGGTAAGAATGGCTTTCCTTGGTGAACGTATCTGCGCATCCTCCAAGGTTCGCTTCATCTCTGCCATCTCCTTACGGAAAATCTCATATTCCAACTGCTTGACCTTCAAGTCGGCTGCTTTCACCTGCCGCTCATTATCTAACTGCTGACGAAGCTGTTCTAATTCCAGCTTGCCCGTCTGATAATTCAATTCCGCTTGCCGTACCCGGTCAGTCGTACCAGAACCCAAGCTATCAAGATATTGCTCGTTCCGAAATTCCACCTTCATCCGGTTCAGCTTCATAGCCGATACCTTTACCTGCATTTCCAAATCACTGAGATACGTTTGGTTATTAATCTCCAACTGCTCCAGCTGATAACGTTTCATCTGGTCCTCATCTTGCAATTTCTTATATTCAGTCTCGGTACTCTGTAAATCCAGTTGCAGCAGCGGAGTGCCTACATCCACACTGTCTCCCCCTTTTCCATACACCTCCACAATACGCGAATTAATCGGAGTATTGATTATTTCTTCAAAGGCAGGTACGACTTTTCCCGATGCACTTACACTCACCTCAATGGTTCCCTTGGTCACTTCCGAGAACACCAGTTCACTCTCTTTCACACTGCTGCGCGTCCATGAAAAAAGCAAAACCAGCAATATCACGCATCCGGCTCCAATACTACCATATTGCATAAGCTTCTTATTGCGTGCCTTTATTCGTACTTCTTTTGATATTTCCCGATCCATATTTTTACGTTATATCCGCATTTTCTGAATGCAACATCCATGCCAAAACAATAAACAACTGGTTTACAACACAAAACTAACTTTAAGAGGTGTCCGATATCGGACACTCTGTTCGGTTTTACACACATTATGTACGTTTTTTTACGAGAAATCTTACAGAAGCATTGCACATATCCGCAACTCTCTCTACCTTTAAATCTGAAAATAAAAGGGAAATGAACGAACAGGTTATACAAAAACTAAAAATCCTGACCGAATCCGCCAAATACGACGTGTCATGCGCTTCCAGCGGTACTTCCCGCAAAAACACACGGGGAGGAGTCGGCAATACGGTAGGAGGATGGGGCATCTGTCACAGCTTTTCGGAAGACGGACGCTGCATTTCCCTGCTCAAGATTATGCTGACCAACTACTGCATCTACGATTGTGCCTACTGCATCAACCGGGTAAGCAACGACATTCCACGGGCCACACTTTCCGTCACAGAACTGGTAGAACTGACCATGGAGTTCTACCGAAGAAATTATATAGAAGGACTGTTTCTCAGTTCGGGAGTGGTACGCAATCCCGACTACACCATGGAACGCCTGGTCCGAGTGGCCAAAGACCTGCGGCTGGTTCATCGCTTCAACGGCTATATCCACCTGAAAAGTATCCCCGGTGCCAGTGAAGAACTGGTACGGGAAGCCGGACTATATGCCGACCGCCTCAGTGTCAATCTGGAAATTCCGACAGAAAAAAACTTAAAACTGCTGGCGCCGGAGAAAGACCACCAGAGTGTGTATCTCCCGATGAAATACATCCAGCAAGGCATACAAACCTACCAGGAAGAGCGCAAGCACTATCGGCACACTCCCCGCTTTGCTCCTGGCGGACAAAGCACCCAGATGATTGTAGGAGCCACCCCCGAAACTGACAAGGACATCTTGCAAGTATCTTCTTCGCTGTATGAAGAACCTACTATGAAGCGAGTGTATTATTCAGGCTATATTTCGGTGAATACGTATGACAAGCGACTTCCTACTTTGAAGCAACCGCCTCTAGTACGCGAAAACCGTCTTTACCAGGCCGACTGGCTACTACGTTTCTATCAGTTCAAGGTAGACGAGATAGTAGATGACCAAAGCCCCAACCTGGACTTGGAGATTGACCCGAAACTGGCCTGGGCCCTCCGCCATCCAGAGTTTTTCCCCGTCAATATACAGACGGCAGATTATGAAGCCATCCTGCGTGTGCCGGGCATCGGAGTAAAATCGGCCCGCCTGATTGTGGCTTCCCGCCGTTTCTCCCGTATCGGATTCTACGAACTGAAAAAAATGGGAGCTGTCATGAAAAAGGCCAAATACTTCATTACCTGCCACGAACTGCCGGACAAGACCATTCACGAGTTAGGGGCCTACGGGGTACGGAAACTTCTGCTCCCTACTCCCCGCAAGAAGACAGACGAATGTCAGTTGAGTTTTGACTTTGCAGATACAGAAGAAGCTGCCCCCACAAACGAGTGAAGGCAGCTTTCTTACTTTTATGCATTCTACAATTTCAGCGAATGGAAACTTCAGTTACAGGCTGTTCCTTTATTGTATCCAACGGCACCGCTTTGTACTTGACACGCAGAAAATCAATCTTATTCAAATCGATGCTACGTATAGCAGAATTATACATGGTACGATAATAAATCATCCGATGCTGCATATCCGTAGCCGAAGTCCACTGTGTCGCACTTGGGATGTTAACAGAAACCTGCCCTGACGGAAACTCAATCCCCAACGGAATATCAAAATTATTCAGAATCTGAAATCCTTGGAGTACAGTCTGACGGGCATTGTCCTGCACAGGAGCTGTAGCCTGATAAAAGGCGGCCCGCACAAAACGAGAAGGAGGAGTCACATCACCGGGAATACCCAAGAATCCGCTTCCAGCTCCGAAAGAGCGAAGAGCCACATTTCCTAATGATTGAGGTTGTGCACTGCCCGGATACAAATTGACGTAATTATTCAGATTGGTCAGTTGCCATTCAAAGCCCGGAGAGTTGGTCAGTACCCCCAACTTGTTTTCAAAGAAATGCAATTCACCGTCTACTATTTCCAACACAACCTGACGTCCTGACACATCCGCAAAACGCCAGTGCACAGTCGATGCACGCGGGTCAATGGCCACTACATGTACCTGCTTCAGGCTTTCCATCACTTCATCCACCGTCTTGCAGTTGCCTAACACCCAGGAAACCAACTGCAAATCGGCAATGGAAGACGATTTATATTCTGCTTTATACGCTTCATATTGTCCGTAATTCGGGAAATAGAACAGACCAGCAGAGAGACCTTCCTCATTCAATCCTTCTGCCACGAATTCCTTTTGTTCTACCGCCAGACCCACATATCCATATTTTGCCGTAAATTTCATGCCATCCTGTCCGCCGGGCACATACGACTGAACCGTATAGCCACGTGGCACTACCACATAGCAGCTGTTCAAGTCACTTCCACCCCATTCTATGGTACGGGCAAGAATACGTGTACTGTCTTTTGCAGTCAAGGTGATACCTGTGCAAGCCAGAGAAGGCTGTGACTGGAAGATGGCCACTGTAGCCATCAGTCCCAAGAGCATAAATTTATGATTCATCATTCAATCTATTTTTATTATATAACAAAAAACTGTTCCTTTTGTTTCAGTTTCTCGTTTTTACTACTTTTGTTCCCTGAAATCCTCTATACACAAAGATACGAAATTCTCATAGACCATGACCGTTTTCCAATACGATTCCACTTTTGAAGGTCTGCTTACCGCCCTGTTCGATGCCTATTATCGCCGGACTTTTCCCGACCTGCTGCTTGCAGAGAAGGAACCGCTTCCGCTTTTTTACGAAGAGGTACATCAGGTGGTAACAGATGCGGAAAAGACAGAACGGGTTTGGAAACTGTTATCACGTAAACTTTCCCGAAGGGCACTTGCCTCCCTTACCTATTGCTGGCTCTCGGAGACACCGGAAGCTGCCATGCTACTTTTCCGCTACATGCGGAAAGTAACCGATGCACCGGTCTCTATCGAACAAAATTTCGCAGACCCGGATGTGTTAGGAGTGTATCAGCTAAGCAAAAAAGTAGCGGACGAGCGAATGAGGGTACTTCAGTTCATGCGTTTTCAAAAAACGACCGACCAAGTATATTTCGGCATTATGGAACCTCTCTATAATGTCTATCCATTGACTATCCATCATTTTCGCGACCGGTTTGCCGACCAACCGTGGATAATCTACGATGCGCGCCGTCACTACGGCTACTATTACGATCTGAAAGAAGTAAGCGAGATTACATTTGAAGACTCCCGCGCTGCCTTCCTGCGACACGGTAAGTTGGAAGATGAGCTGCTGGATAAAAACGAAAAGCTTTTCCAGGAGGGCTGGAAAAGCTACTTTCACAGTGTATGTATTCAATCCCGACTAAATCCCGTAAAGCACAAAAAGGATATGCCGGTCCGTTTCTGGAAATATCTTACCGAAAAAGACTAACCCAGCGGAAACAATTCATCCGGATAGCCTATATCGACCAAAAAGAGTGCATGTCCCGGTACGGATGTACCTGCACTACAGCGGTTCTTCTCTTCTATCACCTTCCGGAAACCTTCCACCGAAAGTTTGCCGCGGCCTACTTCTACCAGCGTACCGACAATGGCCCGAACCATATTACGCAGGAAACGGTCAGCCTGAATGGTAAATACCCATTCTGTTTCGCTTACCTGGTCCCAGTGGGCATGCATAATCTTGCAGTTATTGGTCTTGACATCTGTATGCAGTTTACTGAAGCTCGTAAAATCTGTATAATCAAACAGGGTTTGCGCCGCCTCATTCATCTTTGCAAAATCCAAAGGCTGGAACAATCGCCAGTAATATGCCCGGTTAAACGGATTCTTCTGTGTAGTGACGTAGTATTTGTAAGTACGATAAGTCGCATCAAAGCGGGCATGCGCATCCTGATTCACTCTCCGCACACGGTACACCGATATATCCGGCGGAAGCAAACGGTTCAGTTTATCCGTCACCGTATCTTCATCCAGCATCCATTCCACATCAAAATGTGCCACCATCAGGCGGGCATGTACTCCAGAATCCGTACGTCCGGCCCCCACCACTTCAATGGCCTCATCCCGCAAAAAAGTATGCAGTGCCTTCATCAGCGTTTCCTGTACACTGCTTCCGTTTGGCTGTATCTGCCAACCATGATAGTTGGTACCATCGTAAGCCAAATAAATAAAATACCTGAACATAGCTTCTTGAATTATCGGGCAGTAATATGGAAACACCCTTGTTTCAACTCGTATTTCACATAACAGCGGTCTGCCTCACGAAGGTCACGTAAAACTTCCGACAGCACCAGCTTCAATGTATCCGAACTCACATCCTGCATAGGTCGGCCATCAGGATCTTCCACCTTCTCAAAACGCTTCCAGCTTACATCGAACGTAGTTCCATAAAAATGGCAAGAGTTCAGCGAAGCATTTCCGTTGGTTCTCCGCAGACGCTTCACGTCATCCTTCGTACGAGTCACAGACGTTACAATGATTTTATTGGGGTTCAATCCTTTGTTTTCCAGTGAATCCAAGAAATTAACTCCGATGGTATCCAGCAACGCACTGGCCTGAGGTATCAGGTAGGGAATTGAATGTGTCAAAGAATCCAAACCATACCGTTCACAGGCGGCAATTTCAATCAACCGGTCCTTCATTTCTTCCGCCTCTTCACGGGTACTGATAGGGCGGATACCTATTTTCTTGGCTGTAGCCAGTTGCACATCATTCAAATCTCCAAACGAACGTTTATAGCTGATAACTCCCCTGATATTGCGCGGATTGTTCATTTTCATTGACATGTCCTTTTCCTTACATCCAGACAAGCAGATTCCAGCAAATAAAGCCACTGCCAGACATGACTTGATCAATAATTTCATTTCTTTTCCATTTTTAATTCCATGCAAAGATAGCATAAAAAGCAAGAAGCACAAAACCACCGAATAAAGGCCAGGGCAATACACATTATTACTTTTGGTTATCACGCATAAAAAAATGTAAATAGGACATTCCATGGAAATCTCCTATCTTTGCGCCCGAAAATCAAAATCACTAAAAACAAACTGATATGTTCAAGAAAGGAAACAGAGCCAATACCCTCCATGGTATTCTATTGATTGCATTATTTTCTTTTGCAGCCTTCTACATTGCCGAAATACCCTTCGTGAAAAGTCTTTCTTTCAGTCCACTGATTGTGGGTATCATTTTGGGAATGCTTTATGCCAACAGTCTGCGCAACAAACTGCCTGAGACATGGGTTCCCGGTATCAAGTTCTGCACCAAGCAGGTACTGCGTGCCGGTATCGTACTCTACGGATTCCGTCTGACACTGACACAAGTAGCCGCCGTAGGACTCCCTGCAGTGGTTATCGATACCATCATCGTAGCCGGTACTATTTTCCTGGGCATCTGGCTGGGCAAACTGATGAAAATGGACAAAGATACTTCTCTTATGACTGCTACCGGTAGCGCCATCTGTGGAGCTGCAGCCGTACTGGGTGCAGAACCGGTGGTAAAATGTGAAGGACATAAAACGGCCATTGCCGTATCTACGGTAGTCATTTTCGGAACCATTTCCATGTTCCTCTATCCGATTATGTACCGTGCCGGTATGCTGGATGCACTGGGAGATACGGGAGTAGCCATCTACACAGGAAGTACCCTGCATGAGGTTGCTCACGTAGCAGGAGCAGGAAATGCCATGGATCCGACCGATTCATTAGGAATTGCCGGAACTGCTACCATCACCAAGATGATCCGCGTCATGATGCTGGCACCGGTATTGGTCATCATGAGCTTTGCATTGGCAGGACGGAAAAAAGCAAATCCTGAAGGTAAAACCGAAAAGAGCAAAATCACCATTCCCTGGTTTGCATTCGGATTCATCGGTATCATCTGTCTGAACTCTCTGATACAATACCTCACAGGTGCCGAAACCGTAAAAGATATTCCGCTAAACGGTGCCATTGAGTACATCGATACCTTCATGCTGACAATGGCCATGACGGCACTGGGCACAGATACCAGTCTGGAAAAATTCAAACAAGCTGGTGCCAAACCGTTCCTGCTGGCAGGATTGCTTTACATCTGGCTGGTGGGCGGAGGATACTTGCTGACACAATATATCACTCCAATGTTTGGATAAAAGATAGTCCTCAACACAATAAGGGCAGGCGTAAACAAATACACCTGTCCTTATTGTTTTTACATGTTCCTATACTGCTTGGGTGACATGCCTGTATAACGCTTGAAGTATTTTCCAAAAAAAGAAATATCCGAAAAATTCAATGAATAAGCTATCTCCTGTACCGTCATATCCGTAGAACGGAGCTTAGCCTGCGCATCGCGTATGATAAATGAAGAAAGAATGTCGGTCAATGTCTTGCCGGTAACTTTCTTCACCGTTGTACTCAGATGCTGTGGCGAAAGATGCAACTTCTCAGCATAGAAAGAGACATTGCGTTCTGTTTTATAATATTGCACAATAATACGAACCAATTCCTTCACAATTTCTTGATTACGGTTGTATCTAGGTGAGTCTTCCTCCTCTCCTCTTTTCTTATATACACCACCTAAAGAAAGGAGCAACTGCGTATAAATCAAGCTTATCTGCATTCTGCTCATATCCTCTTTTATCTTCTGTCGGCGAATCAAAAGGCGGATACTATCCCGGAACAATTCATATACGTCTTTCTTCATCTCAATTACCGGCCGTTCGAATATATAAGGAGTGTACTCCACAGTATATGAAAACAACTTGGCTCCTTCTATCAATTTTTTGGAGAAACCGACAAAAATAAACCGGCAATCCTTGCTTTGCTCCTGAATTTGAAAAAAGACTCCTGGAAATACAATGGCTAATGAGCCTTCCTTTAAGTCATAATGTGTCAAATGAATTTTCACCCGGCTACTTCCTCTCAGGCACAGTAGAAAAAGACAACCTGGGAAAGGCGCCGAAGTCTGAAACAAGCGGTAAAAACCACCGGTCATGTCTATACCCGCCACCATATCCTGCCCTTCCGGCAATAAATCAAGTCTGTCAAATCGCTTCATTCCTTAATTTCTTCTATAGGTGTCACATCTTGTACGTTCTTGTTCCTTTTACGGAAACGCAACAAACGAACCATATCCATCAATGCATATACTATGGAAGAAATACCCAACACAATAAAGGGTATCTCAGCTGTAGCAAATGGATTAAACAAAACCGTAATTCCCGCCGCTAAAATCAATACGGGCACCACATACACCCCAAATGGAACTGGCATAAATGAACGGGCTGCAATCAGGTTAGCCAGCTGACTAATACCACCAAATACCAGTAAAATTCCTAATACATACATCAGTACCCCGACAAAGAAAGAGGGCATGATAATCAACCATACACCGAAAAGGGTACTACCTAACGCAACTACAGGAAAAACCGGACGAGGTGCATCTACCTTACTCTTGTTTAATGAGGCCAGATAAGAAAACAATCCAACCAGTCCGGGAATAAGGAACAACACACCGATGGTAATAACCAGATAACTTACAGCTACGTCCGGCCATGTGACCAATAATATACCGATAACTAATGCACAGAGCGAACTGACTAATGCATAATTCAAAGATTTCATACTTCGTCCATTTTTAAATTCACTATCCAAAGGTAATGAAAAAGTATCAATAAACAAATCATTCACCCAAAAGGATAAAAAACCATCACCTATCCGGCATAACTGTGCATTCCTCCGAGTACATAGTTTACACCGAAATAAGTCATCAATATGGCAGAGAACGAGACGATTAAAAACCAATGAAAAAAGTATGGACTCCTGAAACGAGGGAGACTTTGTACATGAAAAGCCATTCCATAAAGCATGAAAGTGACCAGAGCCCAAACTTCTTTCGGATCCCAGGCCCAGTAGCTTCCCCAAGAGACATTGGCCCATACTGCACCAATAAAAATTCCGGTTCCCAAGCACAACACTGCCGGATAAAGCAAAACCCGACAAAATAAAGTCAGCCGTTGCCGCTGCCACGTATGCCGCTGAATACTCAGCGCCAAGATACTACACAGACACATCAAAGCAAACAAGGCATACGATACCATAATCAATGATACATGCAGACTCAGCCAGGGTGACAGCAATACCGGCATCAACGGAGTTATCTGCGGATTCATCTCGCTCAGGTAAGCCACCAGCAACGTAAAACCGGAAAGCAACAAACCGGCTGGAAGTAAAAACGAAAACCGCCGCTGCCATATACAAGTGCACAGTAACAGAAATCCTGCTAAAAAGAGCATCGTTTCGTGTCCGTTTCCCAAGGGAATCCGTCCTCCTATATACCAGCGAAGAAGGTAAGAAATCCAGTGAAACAAACAGGCCATCCATACGGTTCCCACCCATATCCGTCGCAGTCCAACCCTCCAGTTCCTGCCCTTATCGCCTTCTTGCATCACATAGGAATATATCCACCAGCCCAAAGCCAGCAAACCCAAAGAAAGATTGGCCATAAACAAGATTTTAGTGAACGGTACCGCATGATAGAAAATCTCTGCACGTATCCTTAACGGCGATAACGGAGTGACACTTCCATCCTCCGGTAAAGGACGGATAAAAGTACCTTTCTGAAGCATCAGTACCATACCGACCTTCTCATCCAACTCCAGCACTTCCTTTTCCAGCTTTTTTGCCCGACGGTTCTCTAACCAGCCCTTCTCATGCGTATTTCGCACTTCGTCCTGCTGCTTCTGCAATAACCTCTCCAACCGATACGCCTTTCCGTCGAACAAGTCTACCAGTGCGGCATACTCCGACTTCAATCCCAATTCCTGCCTTAACCGTTCACTTTTCACCCGAAACATCGGTTCGTGCTGCCATTCTTCAGGGTAAAGTAACCAGCTGGCCACCACCTGTTCCGGTGTCAAACCATGATAAGAAGGTTTTCCACTCAACTTGATTACAAAGTCACGGGCCAGCGTATGGAAGGGCGCCACGCGGTCGTGGTATATCACTTGCCGTATCTTCAGCGTTTCCGCATCGTGCCGGGCCAGGACACTGACCGGACGAGCTTGAGCCGTCAACTGAAAAGCGCATACCCCCAGCCACACCAGTCCCGTTTTTCTCCATAACGGATGATGCAACAAGCGGAAAAATGTTTCCCTCCGGCTGACCAACAGCCATATCGAAGAGAAAGCTAGACACAGATACCCCGCATAGGTCACGGCAATTCCCCAAGGGTCATGGTTCACGCTCAACCAGCTTCCAGACAAATCCGGGTCATAAGAGGACTGATAAAAACGATAGCCTTCCACTGACAAGATGTGATTCATTGAAATCACATCTTTGTAGTTCTTCCCGCCGACTTCATAGCTCACGTAACTCTTGTAATCAGAAGGAGCTTCCGTTCCCGGATAACAAACCACCCTGAAGCTGTCCAAAGAAAGACTGAAGGGCAACACCCTTGCTTGCTGGTCAGAAGTCCGGATAAAACTCTTCATTTCCTGCCCCTGCACCAGATGCACATACCCTTTTTCGCCTGTCAAGTAGGTAAGCATGGCCCCTCCCAGTATCACTAAAAGAGAGCCATGCCACCACAAGACCGGGAGGCGCTTCCACAGCCGGCATTTGCCACATGCCCGCACAAGCCCGAAGGCCAGCGCACCCCACAAGCCACAAAA
>NZ_DBEXBB010000190.1:0-30012 GCF_048170425.1 Phocaeicola sp. | reverse complement strand
ATAATTTATTTGTATCCACAAAAGTAAACAACGGAAAATAAATGTGAAAGAGTGAAAAATAAAGAAACCGACTGGATGTGAAGAGAGCACATTCAACCGGTTGAGAAAGATGTTTAGATGGTCGTTTTTTTACAAAAGCTTTAAGGCTTCTTTTATTTTGCTGTAGTGGCGTCGGCTGGCTATTAGTTCCAAATTATTAAAAGGTGCGTATAGAATGCATTTCAACGTACTGTTTTCTATTGAAGATAGATAATCAATATTGAGTATACAGTCTGTGTTGATACGGATAAAGGAAGGATGCAGGTTTAAAATATCACGTGCTTTTGTACTAAGTCGTAGGCGATGTTGTTTCATGTTCGTTAGCATCATGTACCAGCAACGGTTTTCGTTGGAATATTGGAAATAAAGTATTTCAGAATCACGAAGTAACAACAAATTATTTACTGTTTGCACGGCGAATTTACAGTCTTTGCTGAGCAGCTGGTACATAGATTGTTCAAAATTAATCGGATTATTGATTTTCTCGAGTTTTACACGTTCTATAATCTGGAGTAATTCTTCCGGTTGATAAGGCTTCAGCAGGTAATCAAAAGCAGAGGCACGTAGTGCGTCAATCATATATTTGTCAAATGCAGTATAGAATACGACATGCATATTGTTGTATATATAGGGTCTGACTTCTTGTAGCAGTTCTATACCGTTGGTCGTGGGGAATTCGATATCAAGAAAGAGTATATCGGGCTGATGTTGTATAATGCTTTTCTTGGCTTTTTGTGGAGATGTATGTGTCTCTAAAATGGTTATTTCTGGATAAGCGGCCAGGTCATCCGCCAAATTACGGATAGAATTTGGTTCGTCATCCACGATGATAGTAGTGATATTTGTAGTCATTTGTTTATAGTTTGAATTGATAGTTAAATGGTACATAAAGACTAACCAGTGTGCCTTGCTCACCTTGAGCGGAAAGATTGCTGATATTGAATTTCATCTGTTCTGTATTTTTCCCGTTGAGTAATTCTATCGTACGGAATAGCATTTTGAGTCCATTGCCTGTGCCTCTTTCTGAGTTGTCGCTATGTCCCGGGTCATATCCGCAACCGTTATCACGAATGTTAATTACTATGCCTTGTCCGCTTACCTTGATACGCACTCGCAAGTAAGCATCGGTGGGTGGCTCATTGTCAAAAGCATATTTCAGTGCATTCTCTACCGGGATTTGTATACTCATTGAAGGAATGAACATCTGCAAGGGTACGTCAGAATCTATTTCCCATTTTGTGGGGGGAGTTCTTGGTGTGATTTCCTGACGTAGGGTGACATAGTTTTTCACCAGTTCTATTTCATTGGCTAGGGGTACGCTTATTTGATCGGATACTAACAAGTTGCCACGCAGTACTTGAATAAAAAGTTTCAGTAGATGAGACAAATCAGGATACTGTTTGAAAACAGGCATCACAGCATTGAGCACATTAAAAACGTAGTGTGGAGATATACGGTTTTTTACGTTCTCCATACGTAGTCGTGATACCAGAGTCAGTTGTCGGCTATATTCGCGTTCATTCTTGCGATTAATATGTACGATGATTAAGGCTGCTCCCAGAATGGAAATGATTAATAGTGATAGCACGAGTATCAGCGTATTACGCTGAGTGGAAAGTTGTTCTCGGTTGTGGGCTATCATGATATCACGTTTTAATAAAGTGGTGTCTTGGCGATAGCGGTAATCTATTTCTGCAATATTGTTGATATGTCGTAAGTTGCGCATGGAATCATCGTATTCGTTCATTGCTACGCGGTAGCGGTAGGCATGGATAAAGTCTCCTTTTCGTGCATAATATTCCATGAAACGCTTATTGTGTAAGTACATATAAAGCGGACCGATTTTTACTGAATCATATGGTTGAGATAAATAATAGTTTACACGGTCCAGCCGGTTTTCATTTAATGCGAGTGCGGCCTGCAAGCTATTAAGATAGAACATTACTTCTTTACCGGTGGTAGGGTCATTCTTAAAATAAGCATAAGCTTTGTTCAGATAATGATGAGCAGAGTCATTGCAGTTCATGAGTGTGAAGATTTCACCAATATTGGCTTCAATAAGGGCATTATACGAGGGTTGATTGAACTGGCGGCACACCTCATAAGCTTGTTTGAAGCAAGCTAAAGCTTCTGGATATTTTTCCTCAAAATAATAGCAGTTTCCTTTAGAATTAAAGTGAATATAGTTTTCATAATGAAGTCTTGGTTCGGGATTACGTTCAGCCATGTCAAAATAGTAGTGAGCTTGATGGAAGTTATGTAAGTCGGCATAAACTTGTGCCAGCCCTGTGTAGATACTGAATTTAATACGTTCAGATCCTAACGAGTCAACTAGCCATAAAGCCCGTCTGTAATAGCGTGATGCGTTGGCCAATTCGCCCTTTTGTCTGTACTGGTCTGCCAGGTTGATGCATATGTTTTCTAATTCAGAACGATCGTCTGATTTCATTAAAGCATTGTAGGCATGATGCAGGCAGGCAATAGCCGAGTCTCGTTGGGATAATGCCTGTAATATGGCAAAACGGTGGTTCCAGCATTGTGCTTCCAGGGCATCGCTATGGGGGTGTGTATGGCAATAATCTTCTATCCGGCGGTTTATCCACAAAGCGCTGTCTGCATAGCCTTGGAGAAAGAGGCAATAACTTGAAAATAACTCCAGTTTATAATAAGCACTACTGTCTGTCAATCCGGTTTGGGCTGTTCGGAAGCGTTGTTCCATCAGAGCCGGATAAGTATAAATGGAATCATAGCGGTTAATGAGAAAGGTATCTATGGCATTGCGTTGTTGGAGGTTTGCTTTTTGTCTAGGTGTACACGAAATTAGCATACATAGTAACAAGCTGCACATAACAGGTATGCCGTTGCAACGGAAAAGGCTTGTAAATTTTTTCATATTCAATATTTTCACATATACTAAATTCTCTATGAGATGACTTTCTGATAAAGCTGTTTTGTCTTGCAAATATAAAATTTTTTAGGATTTTTAAAAATGACGAAAACTTGTTTCTTGTACATTTCGAGGTTCATCTGGTAAAAAAACATGTGTGTGCGGCAATTAATCAAGTCTGGCAGGAATGTGTGAGAGATTATTCCATAAAAAGCATGATATGCATTATAAGCTGTTTTATTAGGTGTCTTTGTCACTTTTATTTGTATTTTTATCGCCGAAAAAAAATAACTGATAAAACCATGAAAAGATTTCGTTTATGCTGCCTTTGCCTGCTTTGTCTTTCTGTTTTCGGGGCATCAGCTCAGGTGGTGGAAAAAGTATTTGATATTTTGGGTGCAGACAGTCTGCCCGCATCAGGCACGGTTTCAACGGCAGATTCAGATTCCATTTGTCTGGCATCCATGAAAGATGAGTTGGCAGCTGCCCGGTTGAACGAAGCGAATCTCCGTATGGAGATAGAGCAGATGAAGTTGGCTGCATATGCCGATGATTCGATGAAACTGGCCAGCCAGAAGCGACGCATTGACTCTCTGCGTCACGAAACCCGGGGGATTCCGGTAGTGGTAGAGGGGGATACCTTATTTTATTTTTATGCCAAACGGGGAGGACATACCCCCCAGCAGCGTGCGGAGAATGTGGCGAATGACATTACAGCCTTGGGTAAACGCTTTAACCTGAAGCCTGATTCGGTGTATATCGAGACCAGTGACATCGTGACGGATGTGATGTATGACAATAAAGTTATTGTTTCCTTTACGGATTTGGACGGACTGTGGGAAAGTTGTACGCGCGACCAGTTGGCAGCCAAAAACCGGCTTGTCATTATAAAGAAACTACAGGTGATGAAGGAGGAACATGGACTCTTACAGTTGTGTAAACGGATTGGCTATTTTGTGTTGGTGCTTGTGGGACAGTTCCTTCTGTTCTGGGGTACCAATTGGCTGTTCCGTAAGCTGAAAGTACGGGTTATACGATTGGAAAAGACACGACTGAAACCTTTCTCGATTCAGGATTATGAACTGCTGGACACCAAGAAGCAGGTGCGGTTATTGATATTTTTGACCAATATGGTTCGTTATGCGTTTATGCTCCTGCAATTATTGCTTACGGTTCCGTTATTGTTCTCTATTTTTCCGCAGACCAAGAATCTGGCCTATCAGCTGCTTTCCTACATTTGGAATCCGGTGAAGAGCATCTTGACCGGAATACTAGCTTATATTCCTAACCTGTTCACCATCTTCGTGATTTATATGGCCATCAAGTATCTGGTACGTTTGTTCCGTTACCTGGCTGAAGAGGTGCAGTCTGAACGGTTGAAATTGAGCGGATTTTATCCTGACTGGGCGATGCCTACCTTCCACATTGTCCGTTTCTTGCTTTATGCCTTTATGATAGCCATGATTTATCCGTATCTGCCAGGGTCTAATTCAGGAGTGTTCCAGGGCATATCCGTATTTGTCGGATTGATTGTCTCGCTGGGTTCAAGCACGGTCATCGGCAACATCATAGCCGGGCTGGTAATCACTTACATGCGGCCTTTTAAGATTGGCGACCGTATCAAGTTGAACGATACGATGGGAAATGTGGTGGAAAAGACACCGCTGGTGACCCGTATCCGTACCCCTAAGAATGAGGTGGTGACCATTCCTAATTCGTTTGTCATGTCTTCACATACCGTGAACTTCAGTCAGTCGGCCCGGGAATATGGACTGATTATCCATTCAGAGGTGAGCATCGGTTACGATGTGCCCTGGAGGGTGGTCAACAAGCTGCTGATAGAGGCGGCACTGAATACGCCCGGAGTGGTGGACGACCCGCGTCCGTTTGTACTTTCCACTTCGCTCAGTGACTGGTATCCGGTGTATCAGGTGAATGCGTATATTAAGGATGCAGACCGTTTGGCACAGATTTATTCAGATTTGCATCAGAACATTCAGGACCGTTTCAATGAGGCGGGAGTTGAAATCATGTCACCGCATTACATGGCTGTGCGTGATGGAAATGCGTCTACCATACCTCCTAAGGAAGAAGCGGACAAGGAAGAATAATCATTCTGCATACATTTCCTATATTTGCGGTAGGGGCTGGAGTTTTGAGATAAGCTTCAGCCCGTTTTTTGTGTTTCCCAAGGTGAAGATGTAGGTTTTGGTGGACGGAGCCGTATATTTTTGCAGGCGGAAACGTAAGGCTCTGACGTGGAAAACGTAGAAAGTGGAAATAGACTGTTATCTCTTTTCTGAGACGTTTCTTTCTTGATGGAAGGCTATTCGTGTGATAAGGGATTGTGGTAGCGTAAGGGGATAAAAAGAACGCCCCGGCTTTGAAACCGAGGCGTTACAGTGAATCAGTGTATGTCTTGCTGATTTATTCGTGTGCGATATAACCTTTCACCGGAGTCATGATGAACGTAAATTCATAATCTCCGTAAGGAAGCATGTATTTGTCTTCAGGAAGTGCACCCCAGCTGTTGACACAACCCAGCCCCATTTGTATCTTGTCAATCAACAGGTTGGTAAGGTCTGCTTCTTCTACTTCGAACGAATGGCTCTGCTTCTTTTCCGTACCGTCGTCCAGTGAAGCGATGGTGTAGTGGAGGGCAGAGGCTGAGAATGGTGCTTCGGCTACGAACTTCAGACCGTTGCCTGCCATGTTCACTTGTTTCCACCAGCGGATGTCGGTCTTGTTGCCGGTTTCCTGTGGGCGGATGTACGGATAGAACTGGTCGCTTACCTTCTGGTTGTAGATACCTAAGTCAGTGCAGTGGTTTCGGTCGCTGTAGTTTTCTATCGGGCCGCGTCCGTAGTAAGAAATCTTTTCAAATGACTTCGGCATCACCATCTGCATACCGAAACGGAACATCGGTGATACTTTGGCATTCTTGTCGGCTACCATCTTCTGGGTTACCTTCACTGCTCCCTTGTTGTTGATTTGATAAGTGAGGTATAGTTTGGCAGATACTTCTTTCAAATCGTAAGTTGAATTGACCACAGCCAGTCCGTTTTCTACCTTGTAGTTGAAGTCGGTCAGCTTGATGCCCGGGTTCTTCCATGCAGCATATTTGTTTTGCAGGCCAGCTCCGAAGTCGTTGTCGGTCGGGGCACGCCAGAAGTTCGGTGTCAGTGCTTCGCCTTCTTTCAACATGCTTACTCCGTTTACATCGTATCTGTCCAGATAGCCGTTTCGCTTGCTGAATTCCAGATAGAATCCGTCACCTTCTACGGCAATGTAGTCCGGATAGTTCGGGTTAATTTGTGGTTCCACTACCTGCTGGTTGGTTTCTGCTACGCTCTTCAGTTCCATAGCCGGAGCTTTGTACGGATTCAGTACAAGCTGGTCCTTAGCTACTACGAAACCGGCCGGAATCAGGCCTTCGCGGTTCTTCTGGATGTATTTCACATTGAGCAGCCATTCACCGCACTGGCAAGTCTTGCCCAGGTCGAGTTGTACATTGGCGGTCTGCTGAGGTGCTACGCTCAGGTTCTCGATACGTCCGCTGCGGACAGCCTTTCCATCTTTCAATACCTCCCATTCCATTGCATACGCAGAAAGGTCACGGAAGAAGTTTTCGTTGTATACCTTGATTTCCCCTTTAGCTAAATCGCCTGGAGTAGTCCAGATGTTCTGATAGAAGTATTGTACTTCATAAGCATGCGGATTGGGTATGCGGTCGGGGCTGATCAGACCGTTGTCGCAGAAGTTTTTGTCACCAGAGTCATCCATACGGTTGAAGTCGCCGGCATAAGCGTAAATCATCTTGCCGTTCTTGCCTGTCCAGCGGATAGACTGGTCTACGAAGTCCCAGATGAATCCACCTTGGTATTTCGGATATTTGCGAATCAAATCCCAGTATTCCTTGAATCCACCCTGTGAGTTACCCATGGCGTGTGCATATTCACACTGAATCAGCGGCTTCTGATATTTATCGTCCTTGCTGTATTCTTCGCACCATTTGTAGTTGGCATACATCGGGCAGTAGATATCGGTCTTTCCGTCGATACGGGCTTGCTCATACTGCACGGCACGGCTGGGGTCTTCCGCTTTAATCCAGTCGTAAGCAGCTTCGAAGTTCGGACCGTATCCGGCTTCGTTACCTAATGACCAGAAGATGATGCTCGGATGATTGAAACCACGCTGCACGTTACGCTGGTTGCGTTCCATGTGTGCTTTTTTGTAAGTCGGTTCCTTGGCCAGTGTCTTGTCGCCGTAACCCATTCCGTGCGATTCGATGTTGGCTTCAGCCACTACATAAATACCGTATTTATCGCAGAGGTCATACCAGAAATTGTCGTCCGGATAGTGGCAGGTTCTTACGGCATTGATGTTGAACTGTTTCATAATCTGGATGTCCTGAATCATGCGTTCGCGTGAAACCACGTATCCGCCGTCCGGATCCAGCTCATGACGGTCGGCACCTTTGAAGAGTACCGGCTGGCCGTTGACCAGAATCTGTGCGTTCTTGAGTTCAATCTTGCGGAAGCCGACTTTTACAGGTACCACTTCACTGGTCTGGCTGCCGTCTTTCAGAGTGGCACGCAGTGTGTATAGGTAAGGAGTTTCTGCACTCCATTTCTGGGGATTTTCCACCTGAAGTGTAGTCGAAACATTGCCCGAACCTTTTACTTCGGCAGAAGCTACGGTCTGGTTCTTGGCATCCAGCAGTTCCAGGTTGATGTTCCCGCTTCCTTTCAGGTTCAGGCTGATGGCTAGTGAACCGTTCTTGTATTCGCTGTCTAAGTCGGGAGTCACGCGGATGTCGTCAATACGTTTCTTGTTGCGGGTGTAGAGATAGCAGTCGCGTGCTACTCCGGTATAGCGGAAGAAGTCCTGGTCTTCCAGATAGGAACCGTCACACCAGCGGAACACCTGGAAAGCAATCAGGTTTTTCTGTCCCGGCTTCAAATACGGAGTCAGGTCGAATTCAGCTTCCAGCTTACTGTCTTCACTATAGCCTACGAACTTGCCGTTTACCCACAGGTACATATTTGAGCTGACCGCTCCAAAATGAGCGATGATGTCTTTACCCTTCCAGTCGGCCGGTACCATGATTTCACGGCGGTAAGAACCTACGTGATTTTCTTCAGTCGGTACGTAGGGAGGATTGTTTTCGAAACGGCTGCGCCATCCATAACCTACGTTGATATAGATAGGGTCACCGTATCCTTGCGTTTCCCAGACTCCCGGCACCTGGAGGTTGTCCCAGCCTTTATCGTTGAAGCCGGTTTTCCAGAAATCCGTGGGGCGTGCATCTGCATGCCGCACCCAGAAGAATTTCCAGGTTCCGTTCAGGCTCATAAAGTTCTTGGAGTCTTCCTTGACTGCCCTGGCAGCCATTTCTGCATTTTCATACGCAAAGAAGTTTGCGTGCATCGGTGCCCGGTTGATGGCATTTATTTCCGGGTCCTGCCATTCTTTAAATGTCTGTGCATTGCCCGCAAGCACACAGGCACTTAAGATTCCTAACACTAATTGTTTTTTCATGGATTAATGATTATAATAAAAAATGATAACTATGTGTCTTTATTCACTCACCCACGCGGGGTTATGAGGGTGTGTCACCCTCGGGTTGTAATACATCTCCGTAGAATCGGGAATGCGGATTTGGTATTCTTTTCCACCATGGTTAGGAAGAGAACTTCCTCGAAGCCAGGGGTTCATGCTTTTCAGTAAGCTGAAATTGATGCCTTGACCTTTGGCAAATCGTGCCAGGTCGTCGATATCTTCTGTCACTTTTATGGTGCGATAAGGAATAGGCGGATATAGGTCGCTGGCTCTCAGGTGAAAACCGAAACGGGTCGGGTCAGTAAGCAGAAGCTTGACTGCCAGTATACGGTATACGTAGCGGGAGGTTTCTTCCACCAGATAAAGGTCGAGTGCATTGTCTGTATATTGTTTTTCCTGTTGCTGGCTGATTCTTCCTTGTCCGGCATTGTAGGAAACGGCTACCGTTTCCCAGTTGCCGAATTTTTGGTAAGCTTGTTTCAGGTACTTGCAGGCAGCTATGGTAGATTTCTCTACATGATAACGTTCGTCTACGTGATGATTGACTTCCAGCCCGAAGTCGCGGGCCGTACCGCTCATGAACTGCCATAAACCTGCGGCTCCAGCTACGGAACGGGCCAGCGGATTCACGTTGCTTTCAATGGCCATGAGGTATTTGAAGTCATCGGGTACACCTTGCTCCTTTAAAATGGATTCGATGATGGGGAAATAGCGGTTGGCTCTCTTGATGATTTGCAGAGAAGTGCTGTGCATGTAAGTAAATGCCATCAGTTCCCGGTCCATTCGCTCACGCCGGTCATAACGTGTCAGGTCTATTTCCGTACCACAAAAACTGATGTTTTTAGGAACTTCGATACAACTGTAGGTCGGAGAAGCTGACGCCTCTGTCTGTGCGGTGCAGGAAGTGGAAAATCCGGGTAACAGGAAGCCGGCTACAAATAGAGCGGTTGTAAGCAATAAGGTATATAAGCGTTTTGTCAATTTCATATTCAAGGTTTTCTTGTAACTGTCGGTTTTCTGTGAATCCATGGCAAAAATAAGGACTTATTCATATAAGTCGAGGGCATAAATTAGGCAAAAGTCAAGTAAAAATCGTTCAAAATTAGGTCCAGATTGACTTGATTCCCCGTCTGGTTATGCGCATGTCTTTTTGTTCTGAGCCTTTAGGGCACAAAAATCAACAGTTTTTTGTTTAAAAATCGCTCTAAAATACGAAATAAACTTCTGGAAAACACTACCTTTTTAATTTATTTCACAAAATCGCTTTCCTCTGAAAGCTCATTCTTCCATACGGAAACTTCTCAAGATAGTCTCTGGGGTTTTATCATTTTCCTTGCGGTACATAATGGAAACATAGAAGCCGCAGCTTCCGTCTTTTGCCAGCAAGTAACTGTAGATACATTTCTCTTCTTCACAATTACCTTTGAGCTGCACACCATGGAATTGAGGCAGCTCAAAAGGTTGTACGCCGCTTTGCGATGTCACTTCATCGTCTGTGGCAATAGCTTTCAACTCTTGTCCTAATTCTTCTTTTTTCAGGTTTTCCCCTTCCAGTAGCTGGATGGTAAGGTAATATGTATCGTTCCCGGCAATGTATCCTTCGGAAGAATCATCTTCTACTACTAAATCGGCAGGGGCTTTAAAAGAAACTCCATACGAACTCCACGTAATTGTTTTTAGGTTTTGTGCAAATGTGGGGAGGGCTACTGAAAAAAATGCAATCAGGGTTAAGAATAAATGTTTCATACTTTTCGCTCGGCTACTACTTTTCGTGCATATACTTCTTCTTCCTTATTAACCAGCACGCATACGGAACCTCCTCCATAGGACGAAGTCACGGCAGACAATGGTGTTTCATCTTTCAGCATGGCATCCACACCGGCAGATTTTAACAATCCCTTTATCAATTCAGCTTCCCAGAGATCTCCTCTGAAAACTTCAATCAATGAATCGTAATTCTTTGCTTCCATACTCACTTGTTTTAAGGGTTAATAAATCAGAAGTTCTTTTCTCTCTTATTTAATTCAAAGATAAGAAACTTTCGGGAATAAATATTCAGTTTGGTAATATATTTCTTACCGAATAGTGGAATATTTTGTTTTTTGTGTTTTGAGATTCTCTTTGAAATTGTATTTTTGCGATAATTTGCAATCTGAATAAAACAATTATGAATCTGAATGAAACTTTTAAGGCGGTTAGGGAAGCATCTCGTAAGCTGGCGATGCTGGATTCGCAGACTATTAATGAGGTGTTATGTGCCGTGGCCGATAAAATAGAAGAAAATACGGCGGTTTTGCTGAAAGCTAACCAGGAGGATTTGCGGCGGATGGAAAAGTCCAATCCGAAATATGATCGCTTGAAGCTGACACACGGACGTTTGGAGGGTATTGCTGCTGATATGCGTCAGGTGGCCTCTTTACCTTCTCCATTGGGAATGGTGAGGGAGGCTTATACGGTGCCCAGTGGACTTCGTTTGCAGAAGGTGAGCGTGCCGTTTGGGGTGATAGGGGTAATCTATGAAGCTCGTCCGAATGTCAGTTTCGATGTGTTTTCCTTGTGCTTGAAGAGTGGGAATGCATCTATTCTGAAGGGAGGAAGTGACGCCGATGCCTCTAACCGTGCTATTGTGCAACTGATTCATGAGGTATTGAACGAGTTTGGTATAGATTCACACGTGGTGGAACTATTGCCTTCTACCCGGGAGGCAACAGAATCTCTTTTGCATGCGGAAGGTTGGGTGGATTTGATTATTCCTCGTGGAAGCAGTAATCTGATTCGATACGTACGTCAGGAAGCAACCGTACCGGTCATCGAGACGGGAGCTGGAATCTGTCATACGTATTTTGATAAGACGGGTGACCTTGTAAAAGGAGCTGCCATTGTCAATAATGCCAAGACACGTAGGGTGAGTGTCTGTAATGCCCTGGACTGTCTGCTGTTGCATCAGGCACGTTTGGCCGATTTGCCGGCTTTGTGTGCGCCCCTGAAGGAGAGCCGGGTCATTCTGTATGCAGATGAGCCAGCTTATCAGGTATTGGAAGGAAGTTATCCGGCAGAATTGTTGCAACCTGCTACTTTGGAAAGTTACGGTACCGAGTTTTTAGACTATAAGATGGCCATCAAAACGGTAAATGATATAGCCGAGGCAGTAACGCATATTTATACACACGGTTCCGGACATAGTGAATGTATCGTGACAGAGGATAAAGAAGCAGCAGCTCTCTTTACTCGGGCAGTAGATGCGGCTTGTGTGTATGTCAATGCACCGACCTCATTTACTGATGGGGCTCAGTTTGGTTTGGGGGCGGAGATAGGTATCAGCACTCAGAAACTGCATGCTCGTGGTCCAATGGGATTAAGGG
The DNA here is from genome assembly GCF_048170425.1 of Phocaeicola sp. Lineage (GTDB taxonomy): Bacteria > Bacteroidota > Bacteroidia > Bacteroidales > Bacteroidaceae > Phocaeicola. The sequence continues at coordinate 18,162 of NZ_DBEXBB010000190.1, read as the reverse complement.
AGATGACTACCTACAAGTGGATTGTGGAAGGTGATGGTCAGGTACGAAAAAATTAATAAAATGAGCGATGTATTGCATTTTTATAGTATATTTGCGATGAAAAAATAAATTAATATACAATTTTGCGTATGAGAACTTATACCAATGTATTCGATTTGGGCGATTTGAAAACCGCCTTGGCAGAAGCGTTTGAGATTAAGAACGACCGTTATAAATATGAAGCGTTGGGCAAGCACAAAACTTGCCTGCTTATTTTCTTTAACAACAGTTTGCGTACGCGTTTGAGCACGCAGAAGGCAGCCCGCAATTTGGGAATGGATGTCATTGTGCTGGATGTGAATCAGGGTGCCTGGAAATTGGAAACAGAGCGGGGAGTGATTATGGATGGCGACAAGAGTGAGCATCTGCTGGAGGCTATTCCGGTAATGGCTTCTTATTGTGATGTGATTGGTGTACGTTCTTTCGCGCGATTTGAAAGTCGGGAAGATGATTATACAGAGAAGATTCTGAATCAGTTTATTCAGTATTCCGGTAAACCGGTTTTCTCTATGGAGGCGGCTACAGGACATCCTTTGCAGGCATTTGCTGATTTGATTACGATTGAAGAATACAAGCGTACCGAACGCCCGAAAGTGGTTTTGACGTGGGCACCTCATCCGCGTGCACTTCCGCAGGCAGTACCCAACTCGTTTGCTGATTTCATGAATGAGGCAGATGTGGACTTTGTGATTACCCATCCGCAGGGCTATGAACTCGATCCGAAGTTCGTGCGTGGAGCAAAGGTGGAGTATGACCAGAAGAAAGCTTTTGAAGGTGCGGACTTTATTTATGCGAAAAACTGGGCTTGTCCGGGTGTAACTTGTCCGGAAGATTACGGAAAGATTCTGAGCAAGGACATGAGCTGGACGGTAGATACTGAACACATGTCGTGGACCAACAATGCGTTCTTTATGCACTGTCTGCCGGTACGTCGTAACATGATTGTGACGGACGATGTGATTGAAGCACCGACTTCACTGGTGATTCCGGAAGCAGCCAACCGTGAAATTTCTGCTACAGTGGTATTGAAACGTATGCTGCAAAGTTTGTAATCAGATAGAGTTTACGAAAAATGCCGTGATATAGAGAGCAGGACTCTTTTATATCACGGCATTCTTGTTGTAAATAAGGAGGTTATTGTTCGATTTCTTTACCCAACTCTTTCCAGTTGTCGAAACCTTTGTCCAGGTTGTATACCTTAAATCCCTTTTTGACCAGTATCTTTGCGGCATTCCGGCTTCGGCGACCGCTTTTGCAATATACGGCAATGGTTTGTTCCGGGTTCAGCAACTCATCGGCATTGGCTGAAAAACTTTCATCCAGTACGTTGATGTTAAGGCTTCCAGGAATATGTCCTTCGCTGTATTCCGCTACGGTTCTTACGTCTACAATCTGTATCTGTTCGTTTCCGATAAAGCCTTCGAATTCATCAGCGGATACGTTTTTGAAGTTATCGTTTGATTTTCCTTTGCATGCCACCATGGCTACGGCAAACATGCATATAAAGAACATGAAATAAATAGTCTTAATCATAAAGTGTTTTTTAATAAGTAAATTCATAGCTTACAAAGCCCTTTTCATAGGTGTTGATGCGAAGTACGACTTTGTCGCCCTGAGTCAGCTGCCCTTCGTAAGCCCACAGCGGAATGGAAAGATAGCTCTTACGGGTGAATGCCTCATAATCTCCGTTTTGGTTGTGATAGAGTGTCAGGTGAAGTGTCCGGCTTCCGTCACCGTTATCTGAGATGCCTTCATCAATGAAGTGGAAAATGTGACTTTTCTCTTTTGTCATAGGCAACAGAATCAGGTTGATATAGTTCCCGGATTTCCATACACTTTGAATATCCAGCGGGTCGGTTTTGGCGGTCGCTTCCGGCAGTTTGTCCACTGTAACCGGTTTCACGGCAATAATAAGCTGGCAGGAATAGAGCAGGGCAGTCGCTTGTCCCTTATCTGCTGATTCTTTTGGCTCATAGATGGATACACTCCTGTAGATAGAGTCAGGAGTCAGTCCGTCCAGCCCTTCCCGGTTAAGAATTTGCAGGCTCTCTCCTTTGTCTGTAATCAGTTTCTGCAGTGTGCCGCTTTCATCTGTGGCCGCATCAATAAAAGTGGTGATTACATTGGGATAGACATATTCATCTTCTTTGCATGCCCCTAAAAGGAGTATGCAAAGAAGACTGTATAAGATGACGCCAAATTTCTTCATTGTGCGATGGCTTTCAAGTGATTGATAGCCGGATTGGCATACATGGTCAGGATTCGCTGGCGCAGGAAGTTTTCGTCCTTGTCCGGAAGCTGAATTAAGTCCAGTTTCTTTTGCAGGTAGGCTTCAAAGCGCTTCTTTTCTTCCGGGGTATATTTCCCGGCAAATGTTTCTGTACCATTCAGCAGGTCGTAAGCCACATAATTGCCCGCATAGAGCCGGTAATTGCGATGGATATGCTTGTCAATCAATGTAGACACCTGAGTAAAAACTTCCGTTTTAGGCAATCCTCTGAGTGCTTCCAGTTCTTCATTGATGCAAGGTCCTGTCTGGAAGTGTACACGTCCCTTGTAACCGAAGATACCTGTCTGCATGTTGGTCAGATCGTCTGCCTGGCTCTTCTTGAATGTTTCCGAGTCTCTCTTCTGCTGCATTTCCTTGGCTTTCAAGAAATCGCACGGGTCGTATTCATAAGACAAGGCCACCGGTACGATGTGCAGTTCCTTCAAGCGGTCGATGATATCGCCTTCACCTCCCATGGCTAGCATCTTCAGCACACTGTCCTGCGTACGGTCGTTAGAATCTTTCGCGCGGCCTTCACGTTGTGCAATCCACACATTCTCTTGCTTTTGTGTCACGGCAAAGTGAATGTAGCGCGACATGCGTGCAGATGATTCCAGCATTTGCCGCATACTCAAGGCACGCTGTACGATGAACGACTTGTTCACCCGTACCAGTTTCTTTATCCACGGATAAATAAGCAGGTTGTCTCCAATGGCGATTTCTACAGTGGTAGGGAAGCCGTTGTCCAGCAAGCCTACTGAAAGAAACCCGGGGTCGAGTACAATGTCACGGTGATTGGATATAAACGTATAGTTCTGGCTCTTGTCAGGAAGTGAAGAAGCATCCATGTCGAAACCGTCACTATGATGTTGCATGATTTCATGCAGCAACTTGTGGAAAAAGGTCTTTTGCACATCCAGGTTCGTTTTGCAACTATGCAATTGTGCGGCAATCATTTCCAAAGGGACACCTGGCATGACAGACTGAATGACAGCCTGAAACGCCTCGTCGGAGAGTAATTCGTCGAAGACTTGCGGAAGTTCTTCAGGAGTGTATGGACGAATCTCGTCAAATTCTGCAGGTATGTTCATGATGTCGATAGCTTGTTCTTCCCAAATATACGAAATTAATTGAAATAGTCCTCAATAATATCGGTCATAACATCTTTTATATCCAGTCCGGCAGCGCGCACCTGTTGTGGAATAAAGCTGGTGGCGGTCATTCCCGGTGTGGTATTGATTTCGAGCATGTTGATTTTTTCACCTTCTGTAATGATGTAATCTACGCGTACAATCCCCTTGCATCCCAATATGTCGTAGATGGCAGAAGTGAGCTGCTGTACGCGGCTGGTCAGTTCCGGACTGAGACGGGCCGGTGTAATTTCTGTTACTTCACCTTTGTATTTGGCGTTGTAATCGAAGAATTCATTCTGGCTGACTACTTCCGTGATAGGGAATACCACTTCATTTCTCTTGGTCTTGTAGCATCCGTTGGCCAGTTCGATACCATCCATGAAAGCTTCAATCATCACATCATCCGACTCTTTGAAAGCAGCTTCCAAAGCCGGCTGAATCTGTTCCTTTGTTTTCACCTTTGTTACACCGAAGCTGGAACCGCTGGCATTGGGCTTGATGAAGCAAGGCAAGCCGATTTTTGCGATGACATCCTCATCACTGATGCCGTGACGTTTGTTTACCAGCATGGATTCAGCTACCCGTACACCGAATCCCTTCAGGTACTGGTTTAAGGTGAATTTGCTGAAAGTCAGTGCGGAAACCAGCACGTCGCAGGTAGAATAAGGAATACCTAACAGTTCAAAATACCCCTGCAGGATACCGTTCTCTCCCGGAGTTCCGTGAATGGTGATATAGGCAAAGTCGGGTATGATTTTCTGTCCATGATCCATGAAACTGAAGTCGTTCTTATCCACTTGTGCACGGCTGCCGTCGGAAAGAATCGCTTCCCAGCGTGCTTTAGTCAGTTCCACGATATAGAGGGTATATTTGTCCTGATCGATAAAAGAGTAGATACCCTCTGCACTTTTCATGGAGACTCCATGTTCAGATGAGTCTCCTCCTGCTACAATCGCAATTGTACGTTTCATAGTTGTTATTCTCTGTTACTGATATACGTTCTCCATCGTTCCAGCAGGCAGGTCATATCCTCGGGCAGTTCGGAAGTGAAGAACATTTCCTCTCCTGTACGAGGGTGTACAAAGCCCAATGTCTTGGCATGTAGTGCCTGACGGGGACAGATTTCGAAACAGTTGTTTACAAATTGTTTGTATTTGCTGAAATGAGTTCCTTTTAAGATTTCGTGACCACCGTAACGTTCATCATTAAACAAGGTATGCCCGATGTGTTTCATGTGTACACGAATCTGATGGGTACGCCCGGTTTCGAGTACGCACTTTACCAGTGTGACATACCCCAATCGTTCTAGTACCTGATAATGTGTCACGGCGTGTTTTCCTTGTTCCGGGTCGGACATGACAGCCATCTGCATCCGGTCGCGCGGATTGCGTCCGATGTTGCCGGTAATGGTGCCTTCATCTTGTTCTACAATCCCCCAGACCAGCGCGTTGTACTCACGCTTGGTTGTCTTGTGGTAAAACTGAAGTCCCAGACTGGTTTTTGCATCGGGTGTTTTGGCTACCACCAATAGTCCTGAGGTATCCTTGTCAATGCGGTGTACCAATCCCACTTGTGGGTCATTCGGGTTATAGGTCGGGACGTCACGCAGGTGCCATGCGATGGCGTTGACCAGGGTACCGTGGTAATTTCCACATCCCGGGTGTACTACCAACCCCGCAGGCTTGTTGATGACCATCAGGTCATCGTCCTCATATACAATATTTAGTGGAATATCTTCCGGAATAATGTCATTCTCATAGCGCGGGCGGTCCATCATAACGGTCAGCACGTCCAGCGGCTTGACCTTGTAGCTGCTTTTCACCGGTTTCCCATTGGCCATGACAAAGCCGTTGTCGGCTGCCATCTGAATCCGGTTGCGCGATGCGTTGACAATTCGCTCAAATAAATACTTGTCGATGCGGACAGGAGCCTGTCCTTTATCTACCACCGTACGGAAATGCTCATACAATTCAGGCTCACCCTGAATCGGCTCGATATCGTCTGGCGCTTCTCCGTCCAGTTCGTAATCAATCAAATCCTCTGCCATCTTTGTTTAGGGGGTTAGATTTAGAACCAAGAGTCATCTACCTCGGCTTCACTGTCGGCAGACGAATTCATATCCATATTAATCAGTGTAGAATCCATGGCAAGAGAGTCACGAATCGCCGTGTTGCCTACACATAGAGTCAGCATGGCTTCGTGGGGAACTTTATCTCCGCTAGCCAGACTTCTTCCACGGTATTTGATACCGTATATCCAATCCTGCTCTCCTGAAACGTATTCCGGTTCTGTCAGTTTGAAGCCCATCGCCTTTAATTTGGCTTCCGCCTGACGCAAAGAACTGTTGTCTATCAAATCAGGAAGCTTTACCAGAGGGACCTTTGAAGTAGTGACAGTCAGATAAATCGTTCTTCCTTCTTTTACGCGTGCTCCTCCTGCCGGATTTTGGTCCAGTACCATGCCGTCGGGTACCCCTTTGACATAGCTGGAGTCGATAACCAGCCCTTTCAGTTTCTGGTTACTGAGAGCCTGCTGAGCCTCGTTCAATGTTTTGTTCTTCACATTTGGCACCATGTAAGCTTCCCCATGGTGTGTATAGCTGTCCAGCCAGAGCAAGGTACCCCAGCATACACCAATTATTACGACAATTATGGCTATGAGATTCAGCCAGAAAAAGCGGTTCTTTTTAAATGAAAAGAATTCTTTTAAAGTTATCATGTTGTGTCAAGTATATAATCGGAGCAAAGATACAATATTTTGTTGGAATACTGGGGCGTTGCGGGGGATTCCTATGTCTTTTTAACATGAAGTCTGTGATTGGAAAATGCTTTGTCATGCGAAAAGCCCACATTCCTTTTTTTCTCGGCATGCGGGTATATTAATCGTATTTTCTTAATGCCCTTTAAAACCGGATATGTACTTCTTAATCTATGTTATAAAACACATGTAAACGCACACAAAACTTGCATAATTCCAGAAAGTCCGTACCTTTGCATCGTGTTTTTCATAGTATTAGATTTAAGGTTAACAAAGGTTGGAGTTCAGCGGAACTCCTTTTTTTATGCCTTTATCTGAGCAAAAGAAAAACACCCCCTTGTTTACAATAGTAAAGAATAGAAAAATGGCAATACTTTCACCTGACACATGGCAGTTTATCTGTGCACATCGTACGGAAGATGTACGTGCATTAGCTTTGCAGGCCCGTAAGTATCCGCAGGTAGATATGGCGGCGGCAGTAGTGCAGATTGCCGGCTGGCAGATTGCCGAGAAGAAGGTTCCTCTTTGGGCACAGACAGAAGGAGTACAATATCCGGCTCACCTGTCCATGGAGCAGTGTTCTTCTGAAATCACGGCCCGCTACAAGGCCTCGTGGCTGCAAGGTGATACGATGGCCGATTTGACGGGAGGTTTGGGAGTGGACTGTTCTTTCCTGGCACAAAACTTCCGGAAGGTAGATTACGTGGAACGTCAGGAAGTGCTGTGTGAACTGGCTCGCCATAATTTCCCGTTGCTTGGCTTGCCACAGATAACGGTGCATTGTGCCGACGGAGTGGAATACCTGCAAAAGATGGAACCGGTGGATTGCCTGTTCTTGGACCCAGCCCGTCGCGACAGTCAGGGGGGAAAGACGGTGGCCATTGCTGACTGTGAACCCGATGTGCAGAAACTGGAGCCGTTGTTGGTAGAAAAAGGCCGGACGGTAGTGGTGAAGCTTTCGCCCATGCTGGATATTTTTTCTTCCTTACGGGAGTTGAAATACATCCGGCAGATTCATGTAGTAGCTGTGAATAACGAGTGCAAAGAATTGTTGGTTGTGCTACAAAAAGAGACGAAATCCCCTTCAGAAGGCCCTGGAGGGGTGTGGATAAGTTGTGAACAGGCTGTTAATAACTTTTTGACGGAGCCGTTTGTTTTCACTTATTCACAGGAAAAAGAAGCACAATGCCTGTTGGCCGGGGAGGTAGAAAGTTATCTTTATGAACCGGGGGCTTCCTTGCTGAAAGCGGGACCTTACCGGTTATTGGGCGCACGCTTCGGCGTCAAGAAATTACATGCAAACAGTCATCTTTATACTTCCGATTCATTAGTCGATTTTCCAGGACGTCGTTTTCGGGTACTGGAAGTGTCAGGTTTCGGGAAAAAAGAATTGAAACAGTTGTTGCAGGGGGTGGATAAGGCCAATCTCACGGTGCGCAACTTTCCGGCTTCGGTGGCAGAACTCCGCAAGAAGTGGAAACTGAAAGAAGGAGGAGACGTGTATTTGTTTGCCACGACACTGGAAGGTGACCGGCGTGTCGTGATAAAGTGTGTCAAGGCATAGACTTCCATTGGATATTGTCAAAAAATCATACAGCAGGTGTCTAATTTTTAGACACCTGTTTTTTTATGTAAATCTGATTTGTATTGGTAATCAGATATTTAAAGTGTTGGCATGGACTTTGTATAGAATTTGATGGAAATGAAATTCCGACATGTAAAATACAAACTCTATAAAACAATACGATTATGATTAAGATTGAAAACCTGACAAAAACTTTTCGCACCACAGAAGTAGAGACACTGGCACTGAATAAAGTAAGCTTGGAGGTAAGAGACAAAGAATTTGTAGCAATTATGGGACCTTCCGGTTGTGGAAAGTCTACCTTATTAAATATTATGGGCCTGTTGGACAATCCGACTTCAGGAAGTTATTTCCTTGATGGAAAGGAAGTTGGCAGTCTGAAAGAAAAAGACCGCACGAATGTGCGCAAGGGAAACATCGGTTTCGTGTTCCAGAGCTTTAACCTGATTGACGAGCTGAACGTGTTTGAGAACATTGAACTCCCGTTGACTTATCTGAAGATTCCGGCTGACGAACGGAAGCGTCGGGTGAATGAAATCATGCAACGAATGAATATCAGCCATCGTGCAAAACACTATCCGCAGCAGTTGTCGGGTGGTCAGCAGCAACGTGTGGCCATTGCACGTGCCGTGGTTTCCGGACCGAAGATTATTCTGGCCGACGAGCCGACCGGTAACCTGGATTCCAAGAACGGACAGGAAGTGATGGAACTGCTGACCGAACTCAACAAGGAAGGAACTACCATTGTGATGGTGACACACAGCCAGCGTGATGCCGGTTTTGCCAGTCGTGTGATTAATTTGTTCGACGGACAGATTGTGGCTTCTATCGCGGAAATGTAAAATAGTGCCTTATGAAACGTGCATTGAAAGGACTGTTTCGAAAAGGAGAGGCCAATGTGGTCAAGATTGTCTGCCTGAGTGTGGGACTGGCCATTGGCCTGGTCATGCTGGCAGAGGTCATTTTCGAACGGTCGTACGATAACTTCCTGCCGGGATTGAAAGATACTTACCGGGTGGAAGAACGCTACAAACAGAAAGGAACTGACTGGAGAGAATATTCGCAGACTCCTGGTGCTATTGGACCGGGGTTACAGCGCTATTGTCCGGCGGTGGAAGTGGCCACCCGTTTCACGGGAATTGGATCGATGACGCTGACTACGGAAGATCGTCAAGAACTGAATGGGCAGGCTTGGTTTTGCGACAGTACTTTCTTTCGGGTCTTTCCTCGGAAACTGTGGATGGGAGAGGAACCTTATACGGGGTTGGAAAAAGCCAACAATGCCTATATCTCTTCCAAACTGTTGGAGGTGGCAGGCGAACAGATTATCGGGAAAACGTTGTCATGGAAACAATATCCCGAGTTTCATGTGACCGTAGTCGGGGTGTTTGAAGCTTTTCCTGAGAATACCCATCTTCCGCAGATGGATGTACTCATTGCCCTGCCGACTATCGGACAGGTGAGCTACGATGGACGCAACAACTGGCTGGGGAATGACCGCTACAAAACCTATGTCCGGTTGCGCGAAGGAACTACTCCGGATGACTTGAAGGAAGGGATGCAACGTATGTTGGAAGCAAACCATATCACAGAAGAGCTGGCTCAGTCGGGAACGGATTTTGAGATTTCCTTCCGTCCGGTAGGTGAGATTTTCACCTCGTCCGATTACAACCGCATCATGAACATTGTCTTTTTGAGTTTTGCGATTATCATGCTGCTAGTGGCTGTGTTAAACTATATCCTGCTGGTAGTTTCGTCCATGGTGAGTCGTGCTAAGGGAATTGCCACTTACCGTTGCTATGGGGCAGGAAGCGGCGACATTTACCGGATGATTCTTTCGGAATCTTTGTTGCATGGACTGATCAGTCTGGCACTTGCTGTATTGATTATTTTTGGCTTGCAGGATTTCCTGCAAGAGCAGATTGGACATAGCTTGGAGTCGCTTTTCCCTTTGTCTACCGTGTGGGTCTGTCTGGCCGTGACCTTGGGAGTGATTTTGCTTTGCGGAGTGATGCCGGGTTATCTTTATACCCGTATTCCGGTGACTTACGCGTATCGCCGTTATACGGAAAACAAGCGGAGGTGGAAACTGGGACTGCTGTGTTTGCAGTTTGCCTTGACGGCCTTCTTCGTTTGTCTGCTGGCAGTCATCGGTCTGGAGTATCACACGTTGATGAACTTCAATCCCGGATTTGAATACCGGAATACGTTGTATACCAACTTGTCGGGCACCGAGATGGTGGAACGGGAACGCTGTGTGCAGGAACTGAAGAAACTGCCGGAGGTAAAGGCTGTAACCTGGGGCTATCAACTCATGTCGTGGACGTGTAGCGGAAATAATGTGTACAATCCCGAAACAGGAGAAGAATACATGAATATTGCCGACATGTATTATGTAGGTCCCGATTATCACAAGGCTTTCCAGATTCCGGTTATCGAAGGAAATGTATTCACGTCTACGTTGACGGATACCTTGTCACAACAAGTAATGGTCAGCCGTCAGTTTGTGGAACGCATGAAAACCTTGGTTGAATGGACAGGTTCTCCCATCGGGAAGCCAGTGTATATTACCGAACATCGGACAATGGCTACTATCTGTGGGGTGTACGAAGATATTCACTTAGGCTCTCAGGTCATGGAAAGCCATGACGAACGTCCTACGGTGATGTTCTATCGAAATAAACCTTCGAGTTATTTGTATGTAGCCTTGAACCGGATGTCACCTGAAGCGATGAAAGAAGTGCAGCAAGTAATCGACCGTACCATTTCCTCCCAGCAGTTGAAGGTGTACAGCCTGTCGCTCGAGATGGGAAATCTTTACAATGCCGTGTTGCATGTACGCAACAGTGTACTCTTTGCAGGCCTGTGTATCCTGATTATTGCCCTGACAGGGCTGGTGGCGTATGTGCGCGATGAAGTGTCACGCCGTCGTTCGGAAATCGCCATCCGCCTTATTCACGGAGCTTCCATGGCCGATGTACAGAAAATCTTCCTGCTCGATTTGCTGAAGATAGCTCTTCCGGCTGTAGTGATAGGTGCTTTGTGCGCCTGGAAGGTAGGTGAACAGCTTTTGCAATTGTTTGCTGTCAAGATAGACCTCACGTGGTACCTGTTTGCCGGATGTATTCTTATCGTATGTCTGGTAGTGTGGTTGGTAGCCTTCGGGATGGTATGGAAAGCAGCACGGGCTAATCCGACTGAAAATCTGAAAATAGAATAATAGAATGTATAACTATAAAAATAAAGGAGATAGAATAATGAAAACCAGAATGAACATACTCACATTGGCTTGTGCCTTGACCTGTTTCAGTTGTATAGGAACTGCTCATACTATTCAGCCAAGTAAAAACTACCAGACGGAAAAACGTTCTTTGGGAGATATACGGGAAGTGTCTACACTTTCTTCCATTGATGTGGTGTATTACCAGACCTCCGGCAGTCCGTATGCAGAAATTTATGCTTCAGACAATGTCATGCCCTATGTGGTACTGAAAGAGTCAAAAGGTGAACTGAGGGTTTATTATCAGGACGGTACCAGCATCCAGGGTGAGAACCGTTGCCGGGTAGATGTATATGCGCCCTCTGTCAGTCGCTTTACCACGATGGCTTCCGGTGATATATCTATTCCCAAAGGATTGAAAACACAGGGAGACATACGTTTCCAGACGAATGCCAGCGGTGATATTGAATGCCCTACGGTGCAGTGCAATAGCTTGCAGGCTGAAATCAATGCCAGTGGTGACATTGATGTACAGCAGGTCAACTGCCAGAAGTTACAGGCCAGTATCAATGCCAGCGGAGATATGACAGTTCACAAAGCTGTGTGTCAGCATGCGTCTTTGACCATCAATGCATCCGGCGATTTGGTGGTGCCTAATCTGCAATGTCAGGACATCGTGAAGGCTACGGTCAATGCCAGTGGCGATATGGTTATAAAAGGCAGCTGCCAGGAAGCCGTACTTCGTGACAATGCCTCCGGTGATTTGGCGGCAGATAACCTGAAAGCCGTTAAAGTCGATGCGGCTGTATATGGTTCGGGTGATTTGTCTTGTCGTGCTTCCCGTTCTATTACGGCAAGGACGTATGGCAGCGGAAGTATCAGCTATGCCGGTAACCCTTCTCAGGTAGTAACCGAAGGAAAACACATCTATAAAAAATAAAATCTCTCTTTGGGCAGGGTGAAAAGGCTGTGAAGTTTTTTCACCCTTTTTTGTGTAAGGTAAAATCAGAATGGCTACCTGATTTGTAGATGTGCAGGCTTTGTTTGAGACAATGTAAGGGAAGTAATTGAAAAACGTTTTTGTATGTTTTAGGTTTTTCCTTGCAGAACCGTATGTTTCCCTTACGTGAAACGTACGGTTCTGCCGAGAGAAACATACGTTTCACGGAAGGGAAACATAAAAAAGAAAAGTATATGTAACTTTCTTTGTAGGCACGTTCTTGACTTTGTTCAGGAGACGGTTTATTCTCCCACTTTGTCAATTCCCATTACTTCCATTACGCCTGCATACTCAGCTGCAAAGCCCTCGGAAGAAGGGCCCTGGATACGGACTTTCAGTTTGGCTGGTATGGCTGTATAGGGTTTTGCATCGGAGGGAAGAGCTGCTTCATAGTGCTTCTTCAGCTCACCCGACTTGTCAACAACCCAATAGGCTGTAGTGTCTGTATCGGGAGTGAAGCTGTAGGCTTCGTGTCCCATGATAAGTTGTCCGTGGAGTACCTGAATGGAGTCGGTATTCACTGTTTGTGTAACGGATTTTTCAGTCTGTTGGTTAGAAGACGGGTTGCAGGCTGTCAATAGGCAAAGACCAGTCAAGGGAATGAAGATTCTTTTCATGGTTAATATTTATAACAAGGTTCTTTATTGTTGTGAAATAAGAAAGGCAGTGTAAGCAATGTAACATGCGACTAACAGTCCTCCTTCTATGCGGGTGATGGTCCGTTTCTTAAAGAACCAGCCCACCAGCCAGAACAGAATGGAAGAGCCTACCAGTACAGCCATGTCGATGTTGTTGATATTTCCCATAGGGAGAGGAGACAGGCTTGCACTACATCCTAGTACAAAGAATACATTGAACAGGTTGCTGCCGATGACGTTTCCAATGGCAATGCCCGGATTCTTTTTCAAGGCCGCCGTGACGGAAGTTGCCAGTTCCGGCAAGGAGGTACCTCCGGCCACCAGTGTAAGTCCGATGATGGAGTCGCTGACACCTAATGAACGGGCAATACCGCTGGCACCGTCCACGAAAAATTGTCCGCCAAAGATCAATCCGGCCAGTCCTCCTATAATATATAGGGCTGATTTCCATGCCGGCAGTTCCTTTACCTTCTGTTCTTCGCCACCGTCTTCGTTCCCGTTGCGGGCGATGGCAAACGTATAACGCATAAAAATCAGGAAGAAACCCAATAGTACCAGTCCGTCTATTCGGCTGATGATGTCCTGGCTTCCTCCGTCGAGTATGCAGTCGTTGGCAAAGCAGATGAGTACCAGTGCGGAAAGAATGACCAGCGGAATTTCCTTGCTCATAGTGCCCTGTCCCACTTGTATGGGGAGAACCAGAGCGGTGCACCCGATAATCATCAATACATTGAAGATATTACTTCCCACCACGTTACCGATAGCCATCTCGGCGCTTCCCTGTAGTGAGGAAAGTACGCTGATAACCAGTTCAGGAGCAGAAGTCCCGAAGGCTACAATGGTCAATCCGATAACCAGGTCGGAGATACGAAAACGTTTGGCTACAGAGGCTGCTCCGTCGGTCAGTCCGTTGGCTCCTATTAAAATCAAAGCTAATCCGCCGATTAATAAAAGTAGATTCATCCACATACGATACTGTTTTTAGTCCTTTTCTGTTAGCTGGAACGTTTTTCCGTCTGTACTACGTGTCAGTGTAGCTTCTTTTCCTTTGCCACGCAAATCGAGAATGGTATTCTTGTAACCGTAACCTGAGGCTGTGCGGTACTGAGAGAGCAACATGTATTGTCCGTCCAAGCAAACTTCAGCGAGGGCTTCATGTGGATAGAATGCCACAGGGATTTCTGTGTTTTCTGAAGTAAGGAAGGACGTTTCTATTTTTTTGTCGGTTCCGTGTGTGCTATAAAGCAGTCGCCCTCTTCTGGATACAATCCAAGAATCTACGCTGGCTTGCACCTGATAGGTGTCATCGTCTTCTACGTTCCAGACTGCAATGCCGTCAGGGCGCACACGGCGGTCGAGTATGACTTTGGTGTCAGGCAAGAAGACTTCTACTTTTGAAGAATCCGTGGCAAAAACTAAGAAGCCGGCTTGGGTTGCCTGGCTGTCGGTGGCAGAGAGTACTTTTTGTCCTGTCTCAAAAATCTGAATGTCTTTTTGTAATACGTCCGACCAGGTGTATCCTGTAGAAGCCTTGTCGGTTCCGACTAAAGGTGCTGATTCCAGCTGGCGTACATATTTTATCTGATAATCGGCCCCTTTCTGGAGAGTGAGGGTGTCTTGTTGTAAAGACAGGATGGCCAGTGTATCTGAGAATGAAATTGTCTGTCCGTTTCCGATGCTTTTTCCGTTCAGAATAAACTGTCCGTCCGGCAGAAGCTGCCAGCTTTCATATTGCAGAGTAGCCATACCGATGGAGGAGGCTTTTCCTTCTTCGGCCAGTGTCATTCCTTGTACGAAGTTGGATGGAGGAGGAAGTATTTCTGTCCAGTTACCCAACAAGTCTGTTTCATTTACGGCAGTTTTCGGACTGCATGCTATCAAACCTCCAAGAAAAAGAGGCAAGGCGATTAGTTTCATTGGATTTTTCATGATGATATGGTTTTGTTTATAATGCAGTGTATAGGTTTCTACTGCATGTGTCACAACTCTTTTTATGGTTACAGTAAGTGCAAATATACAAATTACTTTAAGTTTCCAAGGTAACAACGGTTTATGGGTTATAAAAATGCACGATTCTCCTCCTTTTTTGCATGATTAATAGTTGTATGTGATACACTAATTCCCTATCTTTGCATCAAACGTTAACATGTAAAGTATATGAGAAACAGAATCCTGTCTTTGTTATTCTTGCTTCCGTTCATTTCGGAATCAGTGTCTGCCGCATTGGTAGAAGAAAAAGATTATGTAGCTTATTTGTTCACTTATTTTACGGGGAACCATATCAGTGAAGAAGCTGTATGTTATGGGGTAAGTATGGATGGATATACTTACTATGCCTTGAATAATAACAAACCGGTGCTTGACTCAAAAGTAATCAGTTCTACCGGTGGGGTGCGCGATCCTCATATCCTGAGAGGAGAAGACGGTCAGACTTTTTACATGGTAGTGACCGATATGGTGTCAGACAATGGCTGGGACTCTAACCGTGCGATGGTGCTGTTGAAATCTACCGACCTGGTAAACTGGTCGCATTCTGTCATTAATATGCAGAAACGTTATCCGGGACAGGAAAAGCTGAAACGTGTATGGGCTCCTCAGACTATTTATAATAAAGAGGTCGGGAAATACATGGTATACTGGTCCATGCAGTATGCCGGTGGGGTAGATGTGATTTATTATGCGTATGCCAATGAAGATTTTACTGACCTGGAAGGGGAACCGAAGCCTCTTTTTATTCCAAAGGACAAGAAATCTTGTATAGACGGTGATATCGTGTATAAAGACGGGGTATATCATCTTTTTTATAAAACGGAAGGACATGGTAACGGCATTAAAGTGGCAACCACTCGTTCGCTGACTTCTGGGGAATGGGAGGAACAACCGGACTATAAACAGCAGACAAAGGAAGCGGTGGAAGGAGCCGGTACGTTCAAGCTGATTGGACAGGACAAGTACATCTTGATGTATGATGTGTACATGAAGGGAGCTTATCAGTTCACGGAAACAACCGACTTGAAGAACTTTAAAGTGATAGATCATGCAGTGAAGATGAACTTCCATCCTCGTCATGGTACCATCATTCCTATTACTCGTGCAGAACTGAAACGAATTACAGACAAATGGGGTAAGCCGGCTGAACTGGGTGAACTGCCGGTAAATCCGGTATTGCCGGGATTTCATGCAGACCCTGAAGTGCTGTACTCACAGCAAACACAGCATTATTACATTTACTCAACTACAGACGGACAACCCGGATGGGGAGGGTGGTATTTTACCGTATTCTCTTCGGCTGACTTGAAGGACTGGACTTACGAAGGAGTGATGCTGGATTTGCGCTCTCCGCAGGTTCCTTGGGCAAATGGAAATGCCTGGGCTCCGGCCATTGAAGAAAAACTGATTGACGGGAAATATAAATATTTCTTCTATTACAGTGGCAATCCGAACGATGATTCAGGCAAGAAAATCGGAGTAGCCGTAGCAGACTCACCTGTAGGGCCTTTCAAAGATATGGGTAAACCTATCATTACAGATTCTCCGGTCGGACACGGACAGCAGATTGACGTGGATGTGTTCACTGATCCGGTTTCCGGCAAATCTTATTTGTATTGGGGCAACGGTTATATGGCCGGAGCCGAGCTGAACGATGACATGGTATCTATCAAGAAGGAAACGCTGAAGGTGATGACACCGAAAGGAGGAACATTGAAAGATTATGCCTATCGTGAAGCGCCATACGTGTTCTATCGTCAGGGATTGTATTATTTCCTGTGGTCGGTAGATGATACAGGTTCAGCCAATTATCATGTGGCATACGGTACATCGGATTCTCCTCTGGGACCGATTAAGGTGGCCAAAGACCCGATTGTGATGATACAAGACCCGTCGAAGGAAATTTACGGTACGGCACATAATTCCGTAGTCCGTAAGCCGGGTACCGATGAATGGTATATCGTGTACCATCGTATCAATAAAAATTACCTGGACAAGGATAAAGGTCCTGGGGTACACCGTGAAGTTTGCATTGACCGGATGGAATTCAATGCGGACGGTACGATTCAGCGTGTAAAAGTTTCCAAATAATAATCTTAAACACAACCTTCTTACCTATGAAACACCTGATACATTTGGCTGCCTTATGTGCTTGCCTTACCAGTTCTCCTGTATCGGCTCACGTACAGGAAGTGATGAATGAACCGGATTCGGTATATCTGTTTTCGTATGCCACTGTGAACGATGCAGGCCGTAGTGGACTGAAGCTGGCCTGGAGTACAGATGAGACACGCTGGTTCAGCATCGGTAACGGATATGGATATGTGAAATGTGATTACGGCGCCTGGGGAGCCGAGAAACGCATGTTTAATCCTCATCTGGTGCGGGATGAAAAAGGAGTATGGCACTGCTTCTGGCAGTTGAACGAGAGCGGAAAAGAATGGGGGCATGCCACTTCGCCGGATTTGATGAAGTGGAATCCACAGACTTACTATATGCAGCCGGCTCGGGACGGTGAGCGGGTACCGGCCGTAAGCCGAGGTAGTGAGACGCGTAAGAAAGCGGTGGTAGCAGGTGTAATGGAACAAGGATATGTACAGAAAGTGGCCTGGGAAGACGTAGATCGTTTGTTGAAGTTTGTGGACTACCGGGCTTACAGAGACCAGTTGCATAATGAACGTACGGAACAGGATGCTCAGCGTTTTGCCGGACTGGCTCCTGTGTCCTTACAATTGACAGTACGTCCGGAAGAGGCGAAGCCCATCAGCGATAAACTGATTGGTATTTTCTTTGAAGATATTAATTACGGAGCTGATGGCGGACTTTATGCGGAACTGGTACAGAACCGTGATTTTGAGTATTCTCCGAAGGACAATGCACATCAGGGATTTGATAGCGGCTATGCCTGGAGCGTATGGGAGAACGGGCAGTCGTCGGCTGTGAAGGTGGCAACTGAAAATCCTTTGCATGAGAACAATCCGCATTATGTCGTATTGCAGGCTAAGCCGGGAATGGCCCTCCGTAATCCGGGTTTTGATGGAATTACGTTGAAGAAAGGAGAAAAGTATGATTTCTCTCTCTTCTCTCGTATGCCTGAAGGAAGTAAAGGGGGTAAAGTTATCGTACGCTTGCTGGATAATGAGGGAAAGGAAGTGGCGAAATCTTCTGTACGTGTAGCAGCCGGAAAATGGAAAAAGCAGTCGGCTGTACTGACGGCTCAGACTGATGTGGATGCGGCTGTGCTTTCAGTGGAACCGGAAGTGACTGGAGAATTGTATCTGGATATGGTTTCATTGTTCCCTCAAAAGACTTTCAAGGGCCGTAAAAACGGACTGAGAGCCGATCTGGCACAGACTTTGGCCGATTTACATCCACGTTTTGTGCGTTTCCCGGGCGGTTGTGTGGCACATGGAAACGGAATTGATAATATTTATCGCTGGAAAAACTCAGTGGGCCCGCTGGAAGCCCGTAAACCGATGGGGAACTTGTGGGGGTATCATCAGACATTAGGTTTGGGATACTTTGAGTATTT
>NZ_DBEXBB010000189.1:0-9377 GCF_048170425.1 Phocaeicola sp. | reverse complement strand
GTGACGCACTATCAAAAGAACTTCAGTTCTATGTTTCAGTCATGAAGCACTACAAAGCTTGCCGAACTGCCAAAGAGCTGGCTATTGCATGTGGATACAACATCAACATCTTTAACCAATTGTTCAAAAACAGTTTTCATGGAAACACCCCCTACCAATGGCTACAAAAACAGACCACTTGTGAAATAGAATACAAATTGAAAGAGACAAATCAGACCATCAAAGAAATAATGCTGGAGTACCACTTCAAAACATTTTCTCATTTTACCACTTACTGTAAAAGAAACATTGGAGGCAGTCCCAACGAAATACGCAAAAAAGAAAGTGCACTACGGCATCAGACTTCTCAAAAAAATCCGGCTCTTCTTACTAACGAATAAACTATCAACACAATTATATTACCACAAATGAAAACTTATCCCTTAAACAAGAAATGCAGAATCTTGAAATCAGGATTCCTTGCAATTACCCTTCTGTTATCATCATGTACAACCCCTCACACAGAGGACGGTATTTACGAAGGCATATTACCAGCCGCCGACTGTCCGGGTATCTACGTTTTATTGGCCATTAACGGCAATAAATACGAATTGCTGGAGAAATACATTACCCATCCCGAAACATTCATCACCTATGGAGAAATAGAAAGTTCTTATAGCAGCAAGAGTCTGCTGCTAGACAACAACATGCAGCTTACTCCATCCGACAAAGGATTGTTGTGCCAAAATATGGCACTGAAACGCATATCCCCTCAAAAAGGATTGCCAGAAATCTGTATCTCACAACTTTTCAAAGAAGATCAAAGTGGAGAAGATGCAACTCTCAGAACATACAGCCGAAACGGACAGCAGTATGCAGACCTTTACTTCAAAGACATGGAGTACAATCTGGAGCAAAACCAGCAGAATGATTCAATTGAAGAATACGTCAAACCCGGAAGTTCTTTGAAACTTCTGCTCAAAACCAATCAGGAATCTTCAGACAAGAGACTGGTCTTCCAAAATGGTACAACATCTTATAACTTTACCTCACTTACTCCCACCAACTGTTTTTATACTCTCACAGAAAAAGAAGATAATGAAGCTCCCTCTTTCCTGGATGTAGTATATTACACGGATGAGCAACGAGCCATTGTAAAACTAATCGGCACGTCTCCAGAGCATTGCTACACCCTTCCACAAACGGAAGCCTCTGCCCATACCGCTATATACACTGACGGAAAAACAGAATGGCAGCTCGGGAACCATCAGAACGCTACACTGATTATCAACAATAAAGAATACCAATACAAAGAAGAGTAATTATCAGTCTTAAAACTATTCCGGTGGAATCTTTTTAACTGATAAAGAGATTCCGCCGAATTTGTATATATCCCTATCCTTATATCAAGCACAAGAAAAGGAGCAAACCGAAAGAAATCACGATAAAAAACTTACTCCACGAAGATATGAAAGAAGCCATAAAGTACATACAACCAAGAGGATAATATGTGTAACCTGCAAACCAAAAATAATAACGATATTTGTCACCCTACTTCTTTAGTAAGGGAAAAATAAAGAATAATACTATCCTACAAACAAAAGTAAAGTATAGAATCTTGAAACAGATCCAACAAGCTTAACTTGTATGACAGAAGTGATTCACTCTTCCCTTCTGCTGTATACCTCACTCTTTCGATGTTGAAAATTCGCAACGGCATACACAACGTTTTTACAATCAAAACCAATCAACGGAATACAATACAATAAGAACTTTTTAATCAATTAAATTATGTACACAAAAACAAAAAGTAAGAGCTATTTACTAGCAATGCTGCTATACATTTTCTTTTACTCATGCAGCAATATCGGCTTTGAGCTACCGCAAGGCCCTCAAGGAAACAGCGGAAAGTCTGCTTATGAGATATGGAAAGAAGAAGTAAAGGCGGGACATATAAACTGGCCTTCCGACAAAGTCGATCTGGCAGATTTTCTAGTTTATATCAAAGGAGAAAAAGGAGATAAAGGAGAAAATGGCTTGTCTGCATACGAACAATGGAAAGCCATGATTGCACAAGGTGACGTGACAGACCCTCATAACCCTTCGCAAATCTGGCCACCGACAAGAAACACTGAGCCCGACTTCTGGAATTTTATTTGCGGAAGAGACGGAGTATCTCCTTATGTAGGAGATAACGGTAACTGGTGGATCAACAATACGGATACCAAAATCAGAGTATCTGGGCAAAACGGAATGGATGGACTGAATGGAAAAGACGGACTGTCAGCCTATGAACAATGGAAACAACTTGTCATGCAAGGACAACTTGACTGGCCGCAAAATCAAACTACACAGACCGACTTTTTCCTATTTCTGAAAGGACAAAATGGAACAAATGGAGTAACGCCTCACGTAGGAGCAAACGGAAACTGGTATATCGGTTCTACTGATACAGGAGTTTCAGCCAAAGGAGATAAAGGTGACAAGGGAGATAACGGACTTTCACCCTACGTGGGTAACAACGGTAACTGGTGGGTTGGAACTACAGACACGGGGGTTGCCGTAAAAGGGAAAGATGGATTATCTCCTTATGTAGGTGAAAATGGAAACTGGTGGATTGGAGAGACTGATACCCAAATCTCTGCCAAAGGACAGGACGGAAGCAACGGATCTTCCGCATATGAACTATGGGCAAAAGATGTAGAAAGTGGAAAAATTCTTGACAAAAACGGACAGGTATGGCCAGAAGATAAAAATACGTTGACAGATTTTTATGTCTACCTGAGTGGAGCTAACGGAGATAATGGAAAGTCTGCCTATGAGTTGTGGAAAGAAACTGTATCTACCGGCAACCTGAACGATCCGAAAAACCCAGGACAAAAATGGCCTACAAACAGGACTTCAGAAAATGATTTCTTTGATTACCTGACTGGTAAGGCAGGTGAAAACGGAACCAATGGCTTATCTGCATACGAAGTATGGAAAGACGACCTGGCTCGACGTTGTAACACACCGGATGCTCTTACCGACTATAAAGACGGAAGCATATGGGATTGCGAAAAAAATACAATCACAGATTTTTATGAGTACCTGAGAGGAAAAGATGGCCAAAACGGAAAAGATGGAAAGCCAGGTGAACCTGGAAAACCTGGAGCTACAGTAGAGGTTATAAAAGGAATACCCAACGTAATCGCACAATACTCTCAATCTGAGTTTGGAGAATATGTGCGTACTACCGACGGAGGAGTTCTCTATAGAGTATACGATGAGGCAGGAGAACCGGCTCCCTATGCAACAGTAAAAGGAATGCCGGGACTCGATGCCCAGAAAACCTATACAGCAAATGATAAAGGAGAATTCATTATCCCCAAAGAAGACTTGCCACAAATTCAAAGTGTAGATTCACGCTGGGGGATAGTAAAAGAGGTTACCCTACAAGGAAGCTCCCCAAAAGCCTCAGCTAAAAATACATACGTTCCCAACCGAGTACAATTAAGAATCGTACTTCGAGATGATAATAACACTTTATATAACTATCAGTTTCTATACTTTAACATACAGCGTAAAATGAATCCTGACGATGATTGGCAAAATCTTCCCTCATACCTTCCGAACAGTGGAAAAATATATCTGGATGCTTATAAGATTTCTGACAAGAATACCCCTAGCAGTATCTTGAAAGACCAGAAACTAAACTCCAATTCATCTTACAACGGAACAAATTATTATATTTATACTTACCGGTTCATACAAAAAAATCCCATGCAATTCAAGAATAATCAGGATAATTACTGGGATGGAAGCGATGTCTACTATACGGTTAAATCCAGAGAACCATACTACGGAGACGAATATCAGTGGAATGGAGTCTGTTTGCTAGCTCCTTACCAGGTGGGTCCTACATTGAAAAAAATCAAACTGAAAACGTTGCGTAACGGAGAGTCTTCATCCTTTGACTCTGCAGAAGGTGAGTTGGATTTTTCAAACATAGATTTCACCAAAATCTACAAATATACAACAACCAGAACTGTCGGTGCAAACGGAGCAGAATACGTAACCCCTAACGCATATACCGAAGAAGAGGCACGAGCACTTAAAATGGCATCTGTCTACTTTAAGTTTACATCTACAGCCGGTACACAAGAAGCTTCAAGTTCCAACAACCCATCATCTGCGAACGTTCCGACCTTCAAGGTACTTACGCCATTTTTAAATTCCTACATATTTATAACTAACAGTACGGAAGCTTATTTCTACAGATACAATCTGGGATATCTGAGAAAAAGTGCAGACAGCAATACTTTTTTCATTGAAAAGTATGCTTCCAACTATGAACTACCAACAGTAGAAGTAACTTACGAAGAATAAAAAAACAACAGACGAATGTATACAAACAAAATTCATATTCGATTTTCCTTGGTAACTATTTTGTGCATTGCCCTACGGGTTAATGCACAAAGTGCTGCCTCAAACGACAACATACATAGTTTATACAGTAATACTGAATGTAAATCCAAAGCATGGGAAATAGGTATAGGTGCCAACGGACTTCAAATGACACGGTTCAACGTCATCCGGTTCTATACGAACGAATCTGGAGGATACTCACTAGACACCAGTAAAAAAGACCTTCTTTTCGGAGGACATTTATACCTTGCCCGCGAATTGAATTCTCATTTTTACCTTGACTTACAAGGCACACTGAACTATAGTTCAGATCCAGTAAACAATGGCAAAAAATCAAGGTGGCTCAGCATGGCAGGAGCTGGTCTTCAATGGCGTCTGGGAGAATATTTCCACTCACAATACATTGATCCATTCCTGCGAGCAGGAGTAAATTATATGTACAAGAATTTCAAAATTGACTACAGTGGAACAGAAGGAGTAAACAATGACCAGATGGGATGGAACTTCTCCAACGATTACAACAAAGAAGGAGATGACAGACATAATCTGATACCTATTTCATTAGGTGCCGGAGTCAATATGTGGCTTAATGATCATGCAGGTATCGGACTGCAAGCCGACTACCTTGTTATGCCCTACAAGAACATAGCCAATTCATGGCAAGGTACAATACGATTTATATGGCGTATTGGAGGAAAATCCAAACAAAGCAAACCGACCATACAATACGTAGAGAAAATCGTGGAAAAAGTGGTGGAAAAGCCAGTGACTGTAGAAAAAATCATAGAAAGTCAAAACAATATGTTATGTGATTTGTTTAATACAATCTATTTTGAATTTGACAAGGCAGACCTCACTGAGCAGTCATCAGCTGTAATTGACAAAATAGCCCGTTTTATGCAGACAGACACAAACAGGAAATACCTTATCACCGGTTGTACGGACGCAAAAGGTTCTTCTCAGTACAATATGAAATTGTCACAAAAGCGTGCAGAAGTCATTGTTGATGCCCTTATCAAAAGAGGAGTACCTGCAGAAAATCTAAAAGCAAGAGGAGTCGGTAAGAAAATATCCTATGCCTCTCAGGATACATCTGACAAGATACGGGAAGGCGACCGAAAAATTATTGTTGAAATTATCACCAATATGGATTACTGGAATCATATACCATAACTTACAAAAGTTAGTCTCTAGCTTTAAAATAACAAACACATGAATTTCTTTATAGGCATTCTTTAGACAAATAAATAGTCAATATGATATATTATGTACTTAGTTACCTTATGTTAGTTGTAATCTGTGGAGTAAAAATCATTCTGTCTTTACGGAGTGCTCCGACAGATATAGACCTTTGGGGTGAAGAAGCTGAATAAAAGAGCCCAACTCTTTACTGTAGAAAAGCTCTTAAGCAAATTAAGTTTCACCTCATTCCTCGGTTTTCAAACAAGAGTCTCCTAAATTTCAAGATTAGGTTGTATAGATAAAAAGAGACAATACTGAAAATTGAGCAATTATATCCCCCTCATTCTTCTTTTTCAAGAACAAAAGAAAATGAGGGGGATAATTATATGAACTTCTTTGAGAAGCGTTCCACAAACGCCGCATCTGAATCCTTCAATGCTAAAATAAAGGACTTTCGTTCACAATTCAGGGGAGTCAAGGATAAGGCGCTCTTCCTTTTCAGACTGGCTAAAACTTATGCTTAAACAATGAATCCCTCAGATTTTTACGTTGATCCGTTTTTACGCTGATTCCTTGATTTCCTAAATCCATTTGAATGGCATAAACAAAGAAAAAAGGCGATTACCTTTAAGATAACCGCCTTTTTTGAGTGATCCGCCTGGGGGCGGAACCTTATGTTTTTTATCGCTAATAATCAATTACTTATCTTGTTGTTTGTCATTTAGTCCACCTATTTCACCTCGATTGAACTTCTTTGTTCTGCACTGATATACAACTCTTTGTCAGT
Source organism: Phocaeicola sp. (assembly GCF_048170425.1). Classification (GTDB taxonomy): domain Bacteria; phylum Bacteroidota; class Bacteroidia; order Bacteroidales; family Bacteroidaceae; genus Phocaeicola. Next base: position 3,022 of record NZ_DBEXBB010000189.1, on the reverse strand, counting down.
ATTGCAAAGATACTGATTTTTGCTTTGAAAATCAACGAAAATTCCAAGAAATATTTAACGGAATGCTTCCTGTCTATTTTTCTCAAGAAGTTCTTCTATATCAGATTCCCGATATAAAATTTTACCTCCAATCTGATAATAGGATAAGATTCCATTATTTCTATATTCTTGTAAAGTGCGTCTTGATACTTTAAGGTAATTTGCCAACTCTGCATCATTCATATATCTATGCCCATTAAATGTTGGGTTGTTGTTCTTCAGAATATCTTCGAGTCTTGTTAGCGTATCTTTTAACCTATTGTATATCTGAATAACTTGCTCATTATCTTGGGTAATTACTTTGCTCATAATTTTCTGTTGTGTTTTTCAATGAACTTCTGAATATCTTCTTTTTTATAATAAATCTTTTTTCCAATTTGAGAATAAGAGATTTGGTCTGTATCTCTAAGATTCTGTAATGTTCTGGGAGAAATTTTGAGAATCAGGCAAACTTCTTGATTATCCAACCATTCCCCTATTGTTTTCTGTGAAGAAGCTGTTATCAATTTATCAATGGTATCAAGGAAGTTTTCAATTTCCTTTAAAGTCTTTTCATATGTAGCTGTTTCAATTCCAATGATTTCCATATCCAAAAAAGTTGAGTTTGTACAAATGTATTTTGAATATGTATATGATACAAAATGTTGTCATTAGGTGTCGTCAGGTAGCATCAGATGTCATTGTTGGTGGCTGTGTTAACCCGTTTCCAATTTTGTATTACATAGTTTACACTTTTGGTTTACACCAACATAAAATAGTAGAATTTTATATACTTGATTATCATGAATTTATAAGCATATTGGCCTTTATCTTAGATTCAGGCATACTATTTTCACTATTATAAGTACATACTCTTGAGTGCGCACAACGGGAGTATCGATTTATTCACTTAAACATTGGAATTATGTCATATATAGATAATGAGATACTCGAAAGACTGATAGGAACCATGGTAGAGGGATTTACTCGCATTGAAAAGAAACTGGACCAGATGAACCGTCTGAAAGAATGTATGAACGGAGACAGACTGCTTGATAATGTGGATTTGGCAGAACTCCTTGGTGTGTCACAAAGAACTTTGGCACGTTACAGGCAAGAGGGCAAGATTAAATATTACTCGGTGGAAAAGAACGGGAAATCATTCTATCTCGCCTCAGAGATACAGAGTTTCCTTCTCCAGCGAGGTAAGAACATAGTAAATAATAAGTAGCAAATAGAATAAGTGACCGTATTCTGATGGAAAGATGATACATACGGTCACTTATGCATTATACTGGGATTGCAGTCACTTTCAATGTCTCCAGATTGACATAGGCACCGCGATACAGTGTCTTTCCTTCCTTGAACATTTTCCAGAGCAGATCACATCCGATATGTGCCAGTGTGGAGTTAATGAACAGATCCTGTTTTTCCAGGGCTTCCGCCAGTGAACAGCTCGGCCCCGATTCCTTTTCCTTGATTTTTGCATAGTCCACTTCTTCGGTGATGACATTCATTTTAGGCATGGGAATATATTCCTGTGAAGAAGGTTGGAGAACTTTCTCACGTACCGTCCCGATAATGACCTGTCCTTTTGTCTGGCTGTTCCCGAAATCCATCCAGTATATGGGAGCCGAATGGTCACTGAAGTTTTCTTTGCGGACTTTCTTCAGGAACTTCCAAAGCGTAAGACGTGAACGTATATTATCCGTACAAGTTATGATGATATTGGCTGTGCTATTGTCAGAAAAGTTCCTAGTGGGGAAGCATTGCGGTTCGGCAGTCCATGCGTATCCGAAGAAACGGTTGATGCGTGTGACTAGTGATACGGCCTTGTTCAGTCCCAGTTCCGTCTCACTGAAAAGCTGTCGTCCTATATTGGCCTGGCTTACTGTGTCGGGATCGAATACGGTGACATGCAGTCCGGGATGGCCCAATGCCTGAAGTGCCATGCTCATGCGTGCAAGATTGGTTATCACTTGTGAGCCGGTACCTCCTGCTCCGATGACGAATACCGTTACCGGATGACGCGGATTGAGCAGGTAGCGGTCGGTAAAATGTATCTTTTTCATGGAAGTATGTCTTTAAGTTTTTTATTCATGGGCTTGAGTTCGTTCATGTCGAACGGATTGTTTCTTATGTTCTCGGCGACGATGACAAGATTTGAAACTGTAGGATTCACATTTCCTCCCAGATGGGAGAATTCAGTCAGCCAGAACCGTTTTTCCCAGTATTCCAGCAGGGAAAGGAAAGTCGGGTTCTGTGGCTTTTCCAAAGAACTGCTGCCAAGGCAGACACTTGATCCGGTCACGTTAAAGAACGGGGCACGGAACAGCGGAGTCGTCTCCACCGGACGTTTTCCCTTGAAGGCGAATACGTCCATGCTTCCGTTTTTTACATGGAAGACAATTCCCGGCAGATTGAACATGCCGTCCTGTATATTGAGATCTTTGTGAAAGAACATCTGTCTCTTTCCGGGCGGATTGTACCAGATATATTCTTCCTGTCCTTTTCTTGGATTGCAGGCCAGCATGTTTTCGGGGACTCTGCCTGCCGGTATCCCGCTCATTTCCTCCGTATAGGATTCCAGCAGGGTATTCATGAATTCGTATGTGACGGGGATACCTGCTCCCATCTGTCCGTTTTTTCCGATGGGACGCAATTCTATGAAGTACCTGGTATCAAAATTTCTTCTGTCTTCATATTTGTAGGCTATGATAGCCGCCTTCGGTACCATCATTTTCTGTATGTTTTTTGTCAGTTCATTCATGATGTTTATAAATTATAGGTAACATGTTCTACAAATTTCTCAAACCAACAGGAGAAACGCTCCGGATAGTTGTCCGGTTTGAAAAGTTCCTCTGTTTCCGGTGTGATGAAGGTAAATGATACGGGAGTCTGGTTATATGTCTCCTGACAGTCAGTACTGAAACAGCTTTCCATGTCTTTGGTAACCGTATCCGTAATGGAATATGTAAGCAGAATCTGATATTCGAGCGGTGGC
>NZ_DBEXBB010000188.1:0-14151 GCF_048170425.1 Phocaeicola sp. | reverse complement strand
AACAACACCTATTTTTGCAGACAAATAAACAATTAAACAAAATCTATTATCAAAACTGAAAAGCATGAGTGCAAAAAGCAAACTTTATCTCTTAGCAGGCCTTTCTTTCTTGGCCGGAAATGCAATGGCACAGCACATATGTATTTCTACCCCTAACACATCGCTCGTACTGAGTGCTCCCGATGGCGGTGAGCTAAAGTATCTTTACTATGGAAGCAAACTGATTGAAACAGACTTGCAACACATCAATGAAGCATCTAATTGTAACCATACGGCTTACCCCGTATATGGAATGAATTGTCCGGGAGAAGCTGCCCTTTCTGTAAAGCATGCGGACGGAAACATGTCTACACAAATGGAAGTGGTAAACGTCAGCACCAATCAGGAAAACCAGTCTACATTAACGACCATCCACCTGAAAGACAAAGTATATCCGTTCTATGTAGATGTACATTACAAGGCATATCAGGATGTAGATATGATAGAAACTTGGACTGAGATAAGCCACTCAGAAAAAAAGCCAGTATATCTGAGCCAGTTCTCTTCTGCCTACTTACCCATTCGCAGAGGAAATGTATGGCTTTCACACCTGTCTGGTTCATGGGCAAACGAAGGACAATTGACACAAGAACCGCTACAGCCGGGAATGACCGTGATTAAAAATAAAGATGGGGTACGCAATTCACATACCTCACATGCAGAAGTGATGTTTTCACTCGATGGAAAACCACAGGAAAATACAGGAAGAGTCATTGGAGCCGCCCTTTGCTACACAGGCAACTACAAACTGAAAATTGATACCGACGACAGCGATTATCATCAGTTCTATGCCGGCATCAACGAAGAAAATTCCTCATACATGCTTTCTAAAAAAGAAGTGTTCCGCACGCCTGCCGTAGCCCTGACTTACAGCGACGAAGGGCTGAGCGGTGCAAGCCGTAATTTCCACAAATGGGGACGGACTTACAAACTGGCTCATGGAAATGTGGTTCGTGATATTTTATTGAACAGCTGGGAAGGTGTGTATTTCGACATCAACCAAAAAGGGATGGACCAGATGATGAGCGACATTGCTTCAATGGGAGGCGAGCTTTTCGTAATGGACGACGGATGGTTTGGTGACAAATATCCACGTAAAAACGACAGTTCTTCGCTGGGTGATTGGGTAACAGACAAAAACAAGCTTCCGGAAGGTATTGAAGGATTGATAAGAGATGCAAAGAAACATGGCATCAAGTTTGGTATCTGGATAGAACCGGAAATGGCAAACACGATTAGTGAGTTGTATGAAAAACATCCTGAATGGATACTGAAAGCTCCTCAGCGTGATCCGGTTCTTGGACGCGGAGGTACTCAGGTAGTACTCGACTTGGCGAATCCGGAGGTACAGGATTTCGTTTTCAAGGTTGTTGACGACTTGATGACACAGTACCCCGACATCGCTTACATCAAATGGGATGCCAACATGGCCATTATGAATCACGGCTCCAATTACCTGGCAGCTGACAAGCAAAGCCACATGTACATAGAATATCACAAAGGCTTTGAAAGTGTATGCCAACGTATCCGTGCCAAATATCCGGACTTAGTGATTCAGGCATGTGCCAGCGGAGGCGGTCGTGCCAACTATGGTTATCTTCCTTACTTTGATGAATTTTGGGTGAGCGACAACACGGATGCACTGCAACGCATCTACATGCAATGGGGAACATCTTATTTCTTCCCTGCCATTGCCATGGCTTCGCACATCAGTGCAGCTCCCAATCATCAGACTTTCCGCACCGTTCCACTTAAATACCGCATCGATGTGGCCATGAGCGGACGATTAGGAATGGAAATCCAGCCTAAAAACATGACCGATGAAGAAAAAGACCTGTGTCGCAAAGCAATAGCCGATTACAAGAAAATCCGTCCGGTAGTTCAATTAGGAAATATTTATCGTCTTGTTTCTCCATACGACCATCTGGGAGTAGCCTCCTTAATGTATAGCAGCCCGGAAAAAGACAAGGCTGTATTCTACTGGTGGAAGACAGAACACTTTGTCAATCAACACTTACCGCGTGTAACAATGGCCGGGCTTCATCCCGACAAGACTTACCGAATCACGGAGTTGAACAGGATTGACAATCAGCCGTTGCCCTTTGAAGGGAAAGTCTACAGTGGAACATTCCTGATGGAAAACGGCCTGGAAATTCCTTATACTCATCAGGTAGACTATCATAAATTAAATGATTATGCCAGCCGGGTATTGTATCTGGAAGAAGTAAAATAAATTGTACCATACATATAAATAAAAGCCGGACTTGCCACAAACGTAAGGAAGATCCGGCTTTTATCATATAAGAAAGTCCATATCAGGATACTAAACTCATAATATCATCCTCTAAGCTGCTTTACATTATTTATCGCACCTCCTTACACATTCTACATTCTCCTACGCAGAGCCCTACGTTTCCTGAACCTCAAACCTACGTTTTAGCATTGAAAAACCTACGTTTCTTTACGGAAAATGTAATACACACAAAGAGAACATTCCATTATTCCCGGCCGTTTTCCGAAAAACAATCTCACCTTTTCCAGTTAGAGTCAAAATAAGTTCCATTACATAGCCCAACTCTCATTTTTAATTATAACTTTGCGAATAAAGAACTCAAACTTGAAAGATATGAAAGTAGCTATCATCGGAGCCGGAAACATGGGAGGTGCCATTGCCCGTGGACTGGCCAACGGACATTATATTCAGGCACAAGAAATTTCGGTATCTAACCCCAGTGCCGGCAAACTGGAGGCACTGAAAGCGGAATATCCTGCCATTCACGTAACACATTCCAATAAAGAAGCAGCAGAAGATGCCGACATTATCATTATCGCTGTCAAACCGTGGAAAGTGGAAGAAGTGTTGAAACCGCTGAGATTAAGACAGCCACAAATTCTGGTTTCTGTGGCAGCTGGACTGACTTTTGAAGACCTGGCACATTTTGTAGATCCGGAGATGTCGATGTTTCGTGTCATTCCTAACACGGCCATTTCAGAAGGAGCCAGCATGACGTTGATTGCCGCACGTAATGCCTCAGAGGAACAAATCACTTCCATGACTGCCCTCTTCAATGAAATGGGACGTTCCATGCTGATTGAAGAAAAACAATTTGCTGCTGCCACCTCACTGACTTCCTGCGGTATTGCCTACGTGCTGAAATACGTACAAGCCGCCATGCAGGCAGGAGTAGAACTGGGTATCAAGCCACACGATGCACAGACCATGCTGGCACAAACATTGGAAGGAGCAGCCAAACTCTTGCTGAACAACGAAAATACGCATCCGGCCACCGAAATCGAGAAAGTCACGACTCCGGGAGGAATTACCATCAAGGGTATCAACTCGCTGGAGCACGACGGATTTACCTCGGCCGTTATTCACGCCATCAAGGCCAGCTTATAAAAACATCATGCGGGGAGCTTCGTGCTCCCTTTTTCATTACAAAACCTGAACCGACATGAAAAACAACATTCTTATCACCATGGGAATCCTTGTATTGCTGGGAGTGGCCGTACAGGGTTTGTTTGGCATCGTAGCCGGTGTATTCCTGTCTGCCATTTTAGGAATCATCTACGGAGCCGTCAAGAAGAACAAGCAGTTTCTGCGCTGGTCGGTCATCGCACTTACCATCGACATTATCTGCATCATTCTGTTCTATTTCTGCCTGATTCAATCGGACATGTAGCTTTTACTTCACAAAACCTTTTTTCGCCCATTTCAGGCTGTTCCATCGTTTCACAAAGATAAAGGCACGGATGTTCTCGTCGAGCAGGAAGGCACACCACATGCCGACCAGCCCCCAGCCCAGATGAATACCGAACAGATAGCTGAGTCCGACAGAGACCGTCCACTGTACAATCAGGCCGACATAGAACGGGAAATTCACGTCACCTGCCGAACGGAGGGCATTCGTGGCATAGATATTTACGGCACGCCCTATCTCTACGATGACATCGACAATGAGAATGGTCACTCCCAACCGGATAATATTCTCGTTGTCCGTCAGCATACTGAAGATTTTATGGCCGAATATGGCCCAGATGCACGAAAGTCCCAGCGATACTAAAATGGACAGACGCATGACGTACTTTCCCAACAGGTAAGCCGCACGTATCCGCTTCTGTCCCACCAGATGACCGATACTGATGGCTCCTCCTTGTGCCATGGCGATGGCAAAGAGATAGACAAACATAGTGGTATTCACCGTATAGGTTCGTGTAGCCAGTGAATCATTTCCCAGAATATTGATTAAATAGGTAATGACCACCTGCGAAAAGCTGTACGACATATTCTCTCCGGCAGAGGGGACTCCCACTTTCAGCAAGTTTTTCAGTTCTATCCATGGAAACGGTCGGAACAGAACCGTCTGGAAAGACGGGATGTGTTTTCTGAAGAGAATGACAAACAAGACAATCATGCTCACGCCACGGGCTATGGAGGTAGATATGGCCGCTCCTTCTGCTCCCATGGCAGGCAGACCGAACTTACCGAAAATCAGGGAATAGTTTCCGATAATGTTCATCACATTGACCAGCACCGTGACCAGCATGGGGTAAATGGCTTTGTTGGCACTACGCAAGGATGCGGAAATGGTCAGCGAGATAGCCTGGAAGAAAGCAAAGGCTCCCACAATCTCCATGTATCCGATACCATATTTCAGCAATTCCGGACGAAGTCCCATCCATCCCAATAATGTAGCTGCTCCATAATGCAGGATGGCACTGACCACAAGTCCCACGACCAGGTTCAGCAACAAAGACACGCCGACCACCTGCACCATCTTGTTCCTCATCCCTGCTCCCAGGTACTGCGAACACAGCACAGAAGTACCGATATTGATTACCTCAAAAATAAGGAAAGCAAACATTACAATCTGGTTCACCACCCCTACTGCTGCCACACTTTCATCGGAATACTGACTCAGCATAACGGTGTCGACAGCACCTAACATCATAATCAATAAGGTCTCGATAAAGATAGGAATCACGAGCTTCGTCAAGCCCTTCCGGATACCTGTTTGTTGAATTGCCTGTTCCACGTACTAACTCTCTAAAAAACGTGACAAAATTACAACATTTAGCCCGGAGAGTGTCTTGACATAGGTCAATTTAAGGGTGTAAAAACCACAATGCACTATTTTCTCCCTTTTCTTCACTATTTTCCCCCTCAAATTCCCGATAAAACATGATTTTTGTAATACTTAAAAATAATTATTATGAAAACCAAGCAATTTCTACTTATTGTATTAGCATGTCTTTGCTTCCCTTTTGCTCAATTATGGAGCAATCCCGTAAACGGACTTCTGGAAAGAATTGATCCGGGAGCTTCCAAGAAATTCATCCTGCAAGTAAAGAAAGGACCATCCGATTTCTTTGAACTTGACCAGAAAGGTGACAAGGTAGTCATTCGGGGGAATAATTATGTAAACATCGCTACCGGCTTGAACTGGTACCTGAAATATTACGCAGGCATTCATCTTTCATGGAACGGCATGACTGCCGAGTTGCCGGAAAGTTTGCCGAAAGTCTCTACTCCGGTACGCAAGGAAACCAACCTCTCTCTACGCTACGATTTCAACTATTGCACCTACTCCTACACCATGGCCTTTTGGGACTGGGAACGTTGGGAGAAAGAAATCGACTGGATGGCACTGCATGGCATCAATTTGCCACTGGCAGTAGTGGGTCAGGAATGTGTGTGGAAAAACATGCTCGAAAAGTTAGGTTATACGAAAGAAGAAATCAATAAATTCATTGCAGGACCTGCTTTCTTGGCATGGTGGGCCATGAACAACCTGGAAGGTTGGGGCGGTCCCAATCCTGACAGCTGGTACACACAGCAGGAAGCACTGCAAAAGAAAATTCTGAAACGCATGCGCGAATACGGCATCGAGCCGGTATTCCCGGGCTATTCCGGTATGGTACCTCACGATGCCAATAAGAAACTGGGACTGAACGTAACCGAACCAGCACTGTGGAACGGTTTTACGCGCCCCGCTTTCCTGAATCCAACTGATGCACGCTTCAATGAAATCGCTTCTTTATACTATAAGGAACTGGAGAGACTGTTCGGCAAAGCCAACTATTACTCCATGGACCCGTTCCATGAACTTGAAGATGCGGGAAGTGTGGATTTTGATGCTGCCGGGAAAGCCGTACTTAAAGCAATGAAAAATGTCAATCCGAAGGCTACATGGGTGATTCAAGGATGGACTGAAAACCCACGCCCGGAAATGATCAAGAACCTGAATAACGGAGACATCCTGATTCTGGACCTGTTCAGCGAATGCCGCCCGATGTGGGGCATTCCTTCTATCTGGAAACGTGAAAAAGGTTATGAGCAGCACGACTGGCTGTTCTGCATGATAGAGAACTTTGGAGGCAACGTGGGTCTGCACGGACGTATGGACCAGTTGCTGAACAATTTCTACCTCACCAAGAATAATCCGCTGGCTGCGCACCTGAAAGGTATCGGTCTGACCATGGAAGGCAGCGAAAACAATCCGGTGATGTTCGAACTGATGTGCGAACTTCCCTGGCGTCCGGAAAAGTTCACCAAGGAAGAATGGTTAAACGACTACCTCTTTGCCCGCTACGGCGTACGCGATGAGAAAATCACACAAGCCTGGAGCATTCTTGCCGATGGCATTTACAACTGCCCGTTTGGCAATAACCAGCAAGGGCCTCACGAATCCATTTTCTGCGGACGCCCCGGACTGAATAACTTCCAGGCATCCAGCTGGTCAAAAATGGAGAACTACTATGACCCGACCAGTACGGAAGCGGCAGCCCGCCTGATGCTGGAAGTAGCCGACAAATACAAAGGCAACAATAATTTTGAATACGATCTGGTAGACATTGTACGCCAGTCACTCTCTGACAGAGGCCGTATCGTCTACAACCAGACCATCGCCGACTTCAAGAGTTTTGACAAAAAGAACTTTGCAGCTCACTCACAAGAGTTCCTGAATATTCTGCTGGCACAAGACCGCTTGCTGGGCACAAGAAGTGAATTCCGCGTAGGACGCTGGATTGAACAAGCACGTAACGTGGGAACCACACCGGAGGAAAAAGATTTGTACGAATGGAACGCCCGCGTACAGATTACCACATGGGGAAACCGCGTATGTGCCAACGACGGAGGCCTTCGCGACTATGCACACAAGGAATGGAACGGTATCCTGAAAGACTTCTACTATAAACGCTGGGCAGCCTACTGGCAGACACTCCAGGATGTGCTCGACGGAAAACCGATGGTAGAACTGGACTACTACGCCATGGAAGAACCTTGGACACTCGCTCATAATCCGTATCCGGCAGAAGGAGAAGGAGACTGCATCAAGATAGCAAAAGAAGTTTTCAACGAGGTATTTAAAAATAAATAAAGGACTGGAAATAAGACTTTAAATCAGAAAAGCACCATGAAACGATTGCTGTCATTAGACATCTTACGCGGCATCACGGTATGCGGCATGATTCTGGTAAACAATGCCGGAGGCCCCGTTTCGTACGCACCGTTGCGCCATTCCGTATGGAACGGACTCACTCCGTGTGACCTGGTCTTCCCGTTCTTTCTGTTCATGGTCGGGATTTCCACTTACATCTCACTCCGAAAGTTCAACTTCCAGCCTTCAAAGGAAGTGGCAAAGAAGATTTTCCGCCGTATGTGCCTTATCATTCTCATCGGTCTAGGAATCGAATGGTTTGGATATGCCTGCGACGGTAATTTCTTCCCTGTCGACACGTTGCGTATCCCTGGCGTGTTGCAACGCATCGGTTTATGTTACGGTATTGTGTCCCTCATGGTAGTTTACCTAAATCACAAATACCTGCCATGGATTACAGCCGGATTATTGGTGGTTTATTCTGTCCTACTTCTTTGTGGAAATGGCTACGCCTGTGACGACACGAATCTCATCGCCATCATAGACAGGAGTATCTTCGGAGAAGCCCATCTTTACAAGAAGAGCCCGATAGACCCGGAAGGACTTATCGGCACAGTATCTTCCGTAGCCCACACGCTCATCGGATTTTTCTGTGGCAAGTTGTTGTTAGAAAAAACTTCCGTAAACCAACGGATTGTCAAACTCATCGCAGCTGCAGCCGTTATGCTGGTCATCGGCTATGTGCTTTCCATCTGGATGCCATTGAACAAACGAGTATGGTCAACGAGTTTCGTCCTCGTGACATGCGGATGGGGGGCTTTGCTACTGTCGGTACTGATGTATGTGATAGACGTGAAAAACATCAATAAAGGATGGACCTTCTTCCTGGTTTTCGGAATGAATCCTTTATTCCTTTATGTGCTCAGTGAAGTGGTAGCCATAGCATTCTCTCAATGGCACATTACCGAAATAATTTACAATGCCATTAACAGTATCATTCCGGATAAGTATTTTGCATCCCTCATTTATGCACTGCTTTTCTGTTCACTGATGTGTCTGACAGGCTATATCCTTCATCGCAAAAAAATCTATATCAAGATATGATTAAAAAACGAACCTTTTAAAAATCTAAGTTTATGTGTAAAGTACAATTGAAAAATGCAAGACTAAGGCCATTTGCTTTATTCATGGCTCTTTTTCTGATGAATGTCTCATGGGCATTCGCGCAGCTCACTGTTACAGGAAATGTACAAAGTACAACCGGTGAACCATTAATTGGTGTAAACGTAGTGGAAAAAGGCACTACCAATGGAACAGTAACCGACCTGGATGGTAATTACACACTTCGTGTAGCAAAAGGAAAAACCCTTGTATTCTCTTACATTGGTTTCTTGTCACAAGAAGTTGTGGTAAATAATGCAAAAGTCAATGTTACCTTGAAAGAAGATACAGAGACATTGGACGAAGTAGTGGTTATCGGTTACGGTAGCATGGCTCGTAAGGATGTAACCAGCTCTATCACCACAGTAAAGGCAGACCAGTTGAACGTCGGTGTATTCTCCGATGCAGCCAGCATGCTGCAAGGTAAAGTAGCCGGTTTGAACATCACTACTACTGGTGACCCGAACGGAACTCCAAGTATCACTCTCCGTGGTTCTTCTTCCTTGCGTACAGGTGAAGCCATGCAACCTTATTACGTAATCGACGGTATTCCAGGCGTAGACATCTCTATGGTTGCTCCCGACGATATTGAAAGTATCGACGTACTCCGCGATGCCACTGCAACTGCCATCTACGGATCTAAAGCAGCCAACGGTGTAATTATCATCAATACCAAGAAAGGTAAACATGGAGCAGAACGCACAAATGTAAGCTACAGTGGATATGTGGCTTTCGACAACATTCTCAACACATTGGATATGGCAACAGCTGACGACCTCCGTGCTTATGCTGAGGCAACTGGAACGACTTTAGCCAATGACATGGGCGCCAACACCAACTGGCAAGACGAAGTACTTCGTACTGCTATCAGTCATAACCATAACCTCTCTATTAACGGAGGTGCCGGTAAAACGACTTACATGGCCAGCCTTAATTTCCAGGACCGTGAGGGTGTCATTACAGGATCAAGCATGGACAGATTGAATGTACGTTCTTTGGTTACAACCAAAGTATTGAAAGACCGTCTGGAACTATCAGCTGGTGTAAATGCCAGATATGGAAAAGCAATTGGCGTTCCAATGAATAATGAAGGAGCATCTGTTCTTGATGCCATGAATTACTTCTCTCCGACACTTCCAGTAAGAAATGAAGACGGTTCATGGACAACAGGATCAGGTTCAAAGAACTACAACCCGATGTCGTTAATTTACGAAAATACCTCTGAAACAATTTACAAAAACACACAGTTACTAGGAAAAGCCAGTCTGGAAATCATAGAAGGCTTAAAGTGGAATGTCAACTACTCCTTTACCAACAACCAGCGTACTTACAGTGCCTATGATAGTCACAATACACAACTTGAAGGTATCAGTGCATATAATGGTCGTGCCACACGTAACACCTATTTTGGACACGAACATATCTTCGAAACTTACGGTAACTACGACACGACTTTCAACGATATCCACAAATTGTCAGTAATGGCAGGGTATTCTTGGGAAGAAAAGATGTCAAACGATGGGTTTGGTCTGACTGTACATGATTTCTACGATGACGTATTGAAATGGAACCAGCTTACTTATGCTAGTACAATTGATGGAATCCCAGCCATAGAAAGTGGAACAAAAGAAACTGTACGTAACATCTCATTCTATGGTCGTGCCAGCTATTCCTACAATAGCAAATACATGATTCAAGCAACAATCCGTCGAGATGGTTCTTCTGTATTTGGGAAAAACAATCAATGGGGTACCTTCCCTTCTGTCAGCATCGCATGGAATATCACTGAAGAAAACTTCATGAAGAACCAGAACTTGTTTGACAACTTGAAATTCCGTTTGGGTTATGGTGTCAGCGGTAATGCCCTGGGATTTGGTGCATACACAGCTGTGGCCACTTATGGAGCATCTGGATTCTTTGATTACAATGGGAAATCATGGCGTACGCTGGCGGCTACCAAAAATGCCAATCCAGACCTGAAATGGGAAACCACAGGCATGTTTAACGTAGGTCTTGATTATGGACTGTTCAATGGACGCCTCAGTGGTACGATTGAATTCTATAACAAAAAGACAAAAGACTTAATCTGGAATTATCCGGTTTCCACCAATCTTTATCCGTTTAGCGACATCGCTGCCAATGTAGGTGAAATTACCAACCAAGGTATTGAAGTTTCTATCAATGCGACTCCAGTTCAGACTAAAAACTTCACTTGGAATACTACGGTAACACTATCACACAACAAAAATACCGTAAATAAGCTGTCTAATGATAAGTTTAAAGTCGGTGTATTTACTCAAGGTGATCCGATGGTAGCTGGCGTATCATCAGAAGGCTATACCCAACGTATTATTGAAGGCGAACCTCTCGGAACATTCTTTACATACGAATTTGCAGGATTCAACGAAGCAGGTAAAGCTACTTATTACGAAAGAGATGAAAATACAGGTGAACGTACAGGTAACACAACTGAACAGCCTGGTTACAAAGACCGTGCAATCACAGGATGCGCGCAACCTAAGCTGAACTTCGGATGGAACAATACTTTCAACTACAAAAACTGGAATGCAACTATTTTCTTTACTGGAGTTTTCGGCAACGATATTTACAACGGTACACGTGCCAACTATATGAGTCCTGAAATGCTGGCAGGAGGCAAGAATGTGCTGAAGGAATTCCTCGAAAATCCTACGACTTCTGCAAGCCTTCCGTCAGATCGCTTCATTGAAAATGGTTCTTATCTCCGCTTGAGCACTCTTTCTTTGGGCTATACCTTCAAGAACTTCAATGGATGGTTGCAGAACCTACAGTTATATGTAACTTGCAACAACTTATTTACTATTACCGGCTATAAGGGACTCGACCCTGAAGTTAACATGGGTGGAATTGACCCCGGTGTAGACTATCGCTGGAGTGTTTATCCGCATACTCGCACTACAATGGTTGGTTTAAAGATTAACTTCTAATTTATCAAGACAATAAAATTATGAAAGCAAATATAAAATCTTTATTTTCTGTTTGTGCGGCTGTTCTTATTACCAGCTGTACAGATTTGGATGTAAAAGTAGAATCCCAATATACAGAATATCCTTCTGACAATGAGATTGCAATAGAGGCCAAGATGGCCGACGTATATTTCCAGATGCGCGACTGTTTTGGACGTCGGTACATGGAAGCACAATCTTTGTCAAGCGATGAATATACTGCAGTTTCATACGGTGGTGGCTGGTACGACAGCGGTGCGTATGCACACCCTAGTCTCCATGACTTTACGGCAGAAGATGCTACCATCGACTGGATGGGAACCCTGACTGGAGGATGTACGAAAGCCAATACCATCATCCGCGATTTAGGAGGTGATGAAGCCGGAGAAGTCATAGCTCCCGCACGTGCCATGCGCGCTTTTTTCCATTTCATTATGATGGACTGCTGGGGAGATGCTCCTATTCTTGACCATTTGCCTACCGATGGCGAATTAATTAACCGTTCACCACGTGCTGAAGTAGCAAGATTCATCGAAGAGGAACTAAAAGCAATCATTCCACAACTCACCGATGAAGTAAATGCCAACACTTACGGTAAGCCGACTAGATGGATGGCAGAAGCTCTCTTAATCAAACTATATATTAACTGGGCTGTTTACACAGCTGAATCTGTAGACAAGTATGATGCAGCTACAGCTACCAATTCAAAACTGAACGACTGTATCGCACTTTGTGATGACATCATCACAAAAGGAAAATTCAATCTTGGTTCCATGTCTTACCAAAAGAAATTTGGTCCAGATAATGGCTCACATGTAGAAGACTTTATCTATGCCATGCCGTATGACACTTATACTGCTACAGGCATGCAATATGGACGTGCTCGTACTTGGAAAAAAGCTGGAGACGTTGAACTCAGTTATTATGGCATGAAACTGAGTAGTTCTGCGGGTGGTTATATCACCATGACACCGGAATTTGCATCACTATTTGAAGATCCGGGAAAAGCTGGCGACCGCGCAAAAAGTGTACTGATGGGACCTGTCTATGTTTATAATTCACAAACCTATGAACCAACTTCCGAACCTGCATTAGATCATAATGGAAATCAAATCGTACTTACTAAAGATATTACGCTTGATGACCCGAATGACGTCCAATTAGGTGTAGGTGATGACATCGAAGGATATAACCAAGGATATCGTTCCGTGAAATTCTTTGTTATCGATGATGATTTCAAAAACAGCAGAAACCAGTCTAACGACCTTCCTATCTTCCGTTATGCCGATATCTTATTAACCAAAGCAGAAGCTATCCTTCGCGGTGGCAACGCCACTAATGGTGATACTCCAGTAAGCCTGATGAATCAAATCCGTGCATACGTGCACGCTGATGACGTCAATGCCGGACTAAGCAATGAAGAACTTTTGGAAGAGTTATACGATGAACGTGGACGTGAATTCTTTGATGAAAACTGGCGCAGAAACGATATGATTCGTTTCGGTCACTTCGAAGATGAGTTCTTCCCTCACTATCATGACTTCCCGACTGCAAACTTCGACAAGACACGCCGTATCTTCCCGTTGCACAGAGATATGCTGAATACCAACCCGAACTGGGAACAAAATCCGGGATATCCTGAATATCATAACTAATTATTCATTATCAACCATCGGTGAGGATTCCTCCTCACCGATGGTTAAGCCTAAACCTAATAAAAGTTATACAGAATTGTACTCCTTATATACAGAACTGCAATCACGTAGACTTTAAATACATGAAAACACATTTTTCTACATTATTCAAAACTCTAATCTACGGAGCAGTCACTCCATTGATTATTTCATGTACTAACGGACAGACAACCCAAAATCTTTCGTTATACATCGACACAAGAGTCGGTACAGCAGCCAGCACCACTCACACTGCCGGTATGTTTGGAAAACACACGGAGGAATACGGACAGACGCTGCCTGCCGTACTGGAACCCAATGGAATGAACTTCTGGACCCCACAGACACAGGATACCGAAGTAAAATGCATTGCACCCTATTATTACCGTGACTCCTTGTTCCAAGGTTTCCGTAATTCGCACTGGATTGTAGGAGGATGCACACAGGATTACGGTTCTATGACATTGTCAGCGTTATTCGAATCATTACGCTGTACACCCAAAAAAAGAGGAACTCGTTTCTCACATGAACAGGAAACAGCTACCCCTTCCTACTATTCCGTTACTTTGCCCGAAGAACACCTTCAAGCTGAAATGACAGGCCGTTCACGGTCTGCAATTTTCCGCTTTACCTACCAGAAGGCAGGAAAAGCATATCTCATCGTGAATCCTAACAGCGATGAAGGAGAGGGATATATTGAAATTGATACCCTTCAAAAACGTATTTACGGATACAATCCCGTACACCGCATTTATCAGGGCTGGGGAGAAGCTGCCGGATACAGCGGTCATTTTATTGTGGACTATCAAAAGGAACCTTGTGAATTTGGAACTTTCCATGAAGACAATGTGTTCCCGGGACAAACCCAAATTAAGAACGAAAAAAATATCGGAAGCTCTAGAGGCTTTCACG
>NZ_DBEXBB010000187.1:0-4954 GCF_048170425.1 Phocaeicola sp. | reverse complement strand
ATTTGTCTTGGTTCATAAGCAGTCTTCAATTTGACCGCTAAGCTACAAATTCAAATCCGTTTCATTCGGAAATACCACTTAAAAGACTGTATTTCAATAATTTCAAAGACCGATCAACCAACTTTTATTGGACAGTAGTGATACAGCGTGTAAAACGATTCAATGATACATTCCACAACGAAGCGGTCATCGGAAAAATCGGAATTATCGGAAAGAGTTGGGCTGACCGGCTGATGTTTAATGTAGCTTACTCGCATTTCTATAAAGAAATACAGAATGGGGTGTACCAGGAAATCGTATTCGGCGAGAAACATCGTCATGGATATTCCATTGTTCCTTCGGTAGAATATCGCAAGCAGAATCTTTTCACCAAAGGATTAGATGTAACGGTTACGGCCAATTACAACCACAACCTGACTACGAATGTGGATACAGCGATGTACAAATATAACTGGTTAGGCGACCGTATTCCCCGATCGACTGCCGGCGAACAGAATCACCAGTTCAGTGAACAAATCAATACAAACTGGAATACCACACTTACTGCGGTATACCGACTGGGAAAAATGCATTCGTTTACATTTAATAATGTATTCAGTACTTTTCGTCGTACAGGCCGGAGTCTGATAGAGAAGAATGCAGTATTGGAAGATTACGATGAACCTACTAAGAGCCGTAAGAACATTGCAGGATTATCTTATCGCCTGATGCCTTCTGAAAAATGGAATCTGTCGGTCTTCGGCAAGCACTACAATTCTTACAGTGAAGGAACGGTGCAGTTGAGCGACAACAATGTAGGAAGTGATACACGAGTGTCGCAACGTGTCAGGTCTTTCGGATATGGAGCAGCAGGAACCTATTTCTTAGGGAAAGCCATTCAGTTGAAGCTCTCTTACGAAAAGGCGCTGCGCATGCCCAGCACACAGGAATTATTTGGTGACGGTGACCTTGAAGCAGGAAAAGCTGACTTGAAACCCGAACGTAGTGACAACGTGAACCTGAGTGCCAGCTACAACAAGCAGTTAGGCAAACACGGACTGTACGTAGAAGGAGGAATCATTTACCGTAATACCCAAGACTACATCAAACGTGACTTGTCGACCGTAGGAGGCACTAGCTACGGAAGTTACACCAATCATGGCCGGGTAGAGACAAAAGGGTTCAATGTGTCTTTGTGATACAGTTACAGCAACTGGTTCAATATGGGAGGTACGTTCAACAACCTTGACACCCGCGACAAGGAAAAGAAACGGGCAGCAAGCAGCGGACAGAATGCACTGACATACGGACAGCGTATCCCGAACATTCCTTACCAGTATGCAAACGTAGACATGAACTTCTACTGGCATAATCTGTTTGCGAAAGGGAATACCCTCACATTCGGATGGGATTGTTTCTACCAGCATGAGTTTCCGCTGTATTGGGAAAACTTCGGTGACCCTTCTACCAAAATCCGGGTTCCGCAACAGATTTCGCATAACCTCTCTTTAGGATACAGTATCCGGAACGGACGTTACAACCTTTCATTGGAATGTCGGAATCTCACAGACGAGAAGTTGTATGACAACTTCAGCCTGCAAAAAGCAGGACGGGCTTTTTATGGGAAGTTCCGTGTGTACTTTGGAAATTAACCAATCACAAATATAGATACAAGAATATGACTAAAAAGAATCTGATTTTAGGAGTGGGTGCCTTCTGTATGGGAGGCCTGTTCATGGGTTGTCAGAACGAAGGAAACGACCCGAGCTTCAGCAATCACAACAATTTTAAAGGGAACTATGTCATTCCGGTCACGGCAGGAGGAACTTCCTATCTACTCACCGCAGAAAGTCTGGACGAGGGAAAAATCTCCGTCATCGAAAACGGAAAAGAATTTCAGGACCAGATTTCTTACTGGATTTTTTACGACCAGAATTATTTCTTTGGTATCAAATACAATGACGGTTCACAGGGTACCGGGGGCTGTTATTATCTGGACGCTAACAATGTGCCGCAGAAAAAATACAGTTATACCTTCAACCGTTTTACCACTTATGGCACATGGGGTGACAATGTGATTACCGTATCTACTGGAAATACCAAACTAACTGACAGCAAAGGCAATGCGGCACAAGGCTTTTTATTTAACTACCTGAATGCCAAGAACGGTACTACCAGCACCAACCAGCAGGATATTCTGGCTGAAAACTATCTGGGCAACGGAGAAAAAGTCACTATGGCCGGGTTCGTGGAAGCCAACGGAAAGCTCTACACTTCCATTATTCCGATGGGTATGAGCCACTATGGCGTGAATACTTGGCCTGACAAGGTGTTAAGCCAGGACTACGTGGCTACCGGTACAGGAGGACAAGGAAGCGGGAAATACACCGCCGGTCAGATTCCTTCCACCCAATATCCGGACAAAGCCTACATTGCCATCTATAGCGGAAGCAGTTTCGACGAAGCACCGGTTATTGCAGAAACGGACAAAATCGGTTTTGCCTGCGGACGCATGCGCTCTCAGTACTATCAGACCATCTGGAGCGACGATGACGGTAACCTGTATGTATTCTCAGGAGGGTACGGACGTACGGCGACCCAGCCTGCGGCTGACGCCAACCTGAAAGCGAAGGTACAAGGTACACTTCCTTCAGGAGTCGTACGTATTCCTGCTGGAAGCACTAATTTCGACGATTATTACTGCAACTTGGAAGCAATGACCGGTGCAAGCGGACATCCGTTGTTCCGTTGCTGGCATGTGGGCGGTGATTATTTCCTGCTCAACAATTATGGATGTAGTATTGAAGAGGTTGCAACTCTGGGTACCAACGCACCGAAAAATGAGCTGGTGATTTTTAAGGCCAGCGAAAAAAAGCTGATTCCTATCACAGGATTGCCTGACAAAAACCTGATTTCTTCTTTTGGCAATTCACCTTATCTGGAAAACAAGTACTTTTATATGCCGGTACTGACCACAGAAGAAGGTGCGACTCCCACATTCTACAAGATAAATCCGGAAACCGGTATCGCCGTTAAAGGCTTGGAAGTAGAAGCTGATGAAATCACTACAGTAGGAAAAATTGCATTAACCCAATCATAAGGATTCAAAAATGAGAAAACTATTTGGGAAAATACATCTCTGGCTTTCTATCCCTGTGGGAATTATTCTTTCCATTATCTGTTTTTCGGGAGCTGCACTGGTATTCGAAAAGGAAATCACTCTGGCGTGCAACCCTCATTTATATAAGGTAAGCGTTCCGGAAGGGAACGCTGCCGTTCTTCCGCCTTCGCAGCTGATTGCCCGCATAAAGGAGCAGACCGCCGATTCACTCAGGCTAACCTCACTGCAATATTCAGGGAAAGCCGACGAGGCAGCTACGGTGACTTTCAAGAACGCAGGCAGAAAAAGCCTGAGCGTGAATCCATACACGGGAAAAGTGAACGGATGGATAGAAGGAAACACTTTTTTTCAGACCATGCGGAAACTGCACCGCTGGCTGCTGAATCCTCCGCCACAGAAAGGATCTTCTTCTGTAGGGAAGATGATAGTCGGCATCTCCACCCTGCTAATGGTTGTGATTCTTTTCAGTGGCCTTGTTATCTGGTGGCCTCGAACTCGAAAAGCGTTAAATAACCGGCTGAAGGTTTCCTGCCGCAAAGGATGGCGCCGTTTCTGGTATGACAGCCATGTAGCTTTGGGCTTTTATTCTACCCTCTTCCTGCTGGTCATGGCACTTACCGGGCTCACCTGGTCGTTTGGCTGGTATCGTTCGTTTGCTTACGGACTTTTTGGAGGGAACACTTCAAGACAGGTTCAAACTCACGTGACCTCCCTGCTACCAAGTGAAAACGATACACGTAAGAATGGAGGCAAGAAGCCAACCGATTATACGGCTTGGAACAAAGCAATCCAGGAAGTACAGACAAAATATACCAGCTATACTTCACTCCGTATAGAAGAAAAGAAGATACAAGTTATCCAAGGGCAGCAATTACGCCGCACGGATACCCTGAAATTCAATCCAAAGAACGGAGAGATTACAGAAACCACAACCTATGCGGAAGTGCCTCGTGCACAGAAACTGAGAAGCTGGTTCTATGCCTTCCATACTGGAAGTTGGGGAGGTATTTATACAAAGATACTCTATTTCCTGGCAGCTTTTATCGGAGGCGTACTTCCACTCAGCGGGTATTATTTATGGCTGAAAAAGAAGAAAAGAGCTACAAGGTAAGTTTGGCCAAATAGTCATAATGACTGCCTTCTTTCACCAGCTCTGCTTTGAAACCATATTGAGAAGCATACAGACTCAGGGTGTTGAAATCCACATACAACCAGTCGAATGCTTCTCCTTTTATTTGTTTGTACTGCATCCGGAAATCCAGTTGCCCATAATAATCAGCAGCCAAATCGACCACGAAACTACCGTCTTCCTCTTCAAATAAATACCTCAAATCACTTGAATCCATCAAAATACAACCTCCCGGGTTCAGCAGCAGTTTCATCCGCTGAAAAAACTCCCCGAAGTTTTCCACACGACCGATAATTCCCGAGCCGTTCATCAGCATCAGGACGGTATCGAAACGCTCCACGAAATGTGGGTCGAATACGTTTACCCATCGTGCATCCACTCCACGCTCACACATCACTTCTACCGAACGCGGAGAAATATCAATGGCAACAACGGCTTTTCCCATTTCCTGCAAGGCCAAAGAGTGACATCCGCTGCCGGCACCTACATCCAGAATTTTTCCCTGAGCCATTTGCAGCGCAGTCTGCTCCAATAAAGGCATTTCCTCATACGTGCGGAACAATTCGCCCACTGGAATTTCATCTTCCTCAAACTGGGAAGAGAATACCCTGAGTCTTCCCGCTTTCCCATTTTTAAAATAATCGTATATGGCGGCCCCCATCGGATCTTTCTCCACCTGCAATAATGTTGTATCCATTGTTCTCAAATCAGTTTTTACGTCGCAC
>NZ_DBEXBB010000186.1:0-4840 GCF_048170425.1 Phocaeicola sp. | reverse complement strand
TTATTTTTCATTATAAATGACTCCCATCACCGTTTGTCCTACGGCCTGAAGAGTGGCTTTGTCAATATTTTCTAAGTTGTCATCCAATGTGTGCCAGGTCGGGTTAAAACCAGTGTTGCTTTGCGTGTCGTAGTGAATAATATCTACGCACGGAATCTGGCGGTACTGATTTACATATACATGGTCGTCGGTAACCTGCCCTCCGTCTTCCTTGATGAAGTAATTACTGTAGCCAAGATGGTCGGCCATTTTCCAGATTTTCTTCATGGCATTGTTTGCCGTCTGCTTGGAGAAAGCTTCGTAATAGAATGTGGCGTTCTTTCCGCCTACCATGTCAAGTAGGATGCCAAACCGGGCTTTATAATCAGGTACGTGAGGAATACGGCCCCAATACTGCGATCCCAAGCACCAGGTATCCGGTTTATAAGTACCTTCGTAGAAATCTGGTGTACCATAATCTTCTGAATCGAAGAATATCAGGTCGATACCGACTTGTGGCGCCTGCTGTTGAATTTGACGGGCTATCTCGAGCAATACACCTACACCACTGGCACCGTCGTTGGCTCCATCTATCGGTTTCCGATGGTTGGACTTTTCATCCTGGTCAGCGTATGGACGGCTATCCCAGTGGGCACACAGCATCACCCGCTTTTTATTTTCCGGCTGATAAGCCCCAATGATGTTGCGCGATTTCAGAATGGTGCCATTGTAAGCCACCAAATCCACATGCTGGTTGTATACAGTAGCCCCAAATTTTTCCAGTTGTGCCGCTAAGTAGTCTCCGCATTTCCGGTGAGCTTCCGTATTGGGTACACGAGGTCCGAAATTCACCTGTGCAGCAATATAAGCGTATGCACTATCCGCATTGAATGCCGGTGCCTGCACTATAGCCGCTTCAGATTCTTCTATTTGCTGGCTGTTCTTTTTACTGCTTCCGCAAGAGATGAAAGCCCCTCCTGCCATTAAAGCAGTTATGGCCAGCAGATTTTTTATTGAAATCATAATTCACTTGTTTTGATTTGATGCAAAGGTAAGCTTATTTTTGTACACGCCTTGCAACGGCAATTGGGTTTTAAACTTTATTTGTAGGAACCGTTCTCTTGTACTTGCTGCATGACACGCAGGAAGTTGCCTCCCCAAATACGCTGGATATCTTCCTCGCTGTACCGTTCATGAAGTAATTGCCGGGTCAAGTTAATCATTTCCGAAGAGTCGTTACATCCGATGATACCTCCATCGCCGTCAAAATCACTGCCGATTCCCACGTGTTCGATACCCATCACGTTCACCATGTGGTTTAGGTGTTCCATGGCATCCAATATGTGAGCCGGACGCTCCTTACGAAGGAAGCCGCTATACAAGCATACCTGTACCACACCTCCCTTGCGGGCTATGGCACGAAGCTGGTCATCGGTCAGGTTGCGGGGATGGTCACAGAGCGCACGGCTGGAAGAATGCGAACAAACCACAGGCTGACTGCTGATGTCCAGTGTCTCGTAAAATGTCCGTTCACCACTGTGTGACAAGTCTACCATCATTCCCAGGCGGTTCATCTCCTGAATTACTTGTTCTCCAAACGATGTGACCCCCAAGTTCTCCTCATTGTAACGAGCTGAACCGCAAATGTCGTTGTTTCCATTGTGGCAGAGCGTCATATACACTATACCCCGTTTCCGGAAGTGTGCTACCCGACTTAAGTCCTTTCCGATGGCATATCCATTCTCAATTCCTAACATGATAGCCTTCTTTCCCTCTTGTTTCAGGCGGTATAGGTCCTTAGGAGAGTAAGCGATGTCCACTGCCGTGCAGTTCATGGCCACCATCTCCTCAATCTCATTCAGCAAGCGGTCTGCTTTGGCCGTTGCAGCCAGCAGTGCTTCGTCCGTGCGTTCCTTCTGTTCCAAGTAAGCCACCATGATGGTCGCATCCTGCCTTCCCTCTGTCATTTTGTGCAAATCCACTTTAATCTTCGGGTCCCGTGCGTGGAAACGGATGTGCTGGCCAAAGAACATTGGAGTATCACAGTGCGTATCAAGAATCAGCAGACGCCGATGTAGTTTCTTGGCCTTCTGGAATGAACCTGCTTCACGGATGAGCCATCCGAACAACGGCATCATGCACTTGTCTTGATTCAGGATGAAACATTCCGGATGCCATTGTACCCCTAAAATAGATTTGTATTCTGTACTTTCAATTGCCTCTATTACTCCATCGGGTGCCGTAGCCGATACACGGAAACCAGGTGCGGCTTCTTTCACGGCCTGATGGTGGAAGGAATTTACGGCTACCTCCTTCGCGTTTAAGATACGTGCCAACATACTGCCTTCTGCTAGCTTCACCCGGTGCGATGGAAAACTCCGTTCCAATTCCTGGCTATGTTTAATGGATGGGGTATCCTTCTGTGCATAGATATCCTGGTAGAGTGTGCCTCCCAATGCCGCATTGATGACCTGCATTCCTCGGCAGATACCTAATATCGGAATCTGTCGGTTAGCGGCCAGACGCGTCAGAAGCAGTTCCTGGCGGTCGCGGTATGGGTTGATGCTGTGAAGTTCCCGGATAGGGTCTTCGTGCAAGAATAACGGATTCAAGTCACCTCCTCCGGTGAGCAGCAGTCCGTCAAGCTGTTCAAGCATATTAATCAGCAAGTTTATATCCTCGTAGGGAGGAATGACCACCGGTACACCTCCAGCTTGAATGATAGACTGATAATACCCCGGAGCCAATGTCAGATTACCGTCGCTGAAATTCCCTGTAAGTCCGATAAGCGGCGCTTCCTTATGGTTGGGGAAGTGGCTGTGAATACCCTCGTCGAGGGCTTGCATATCGAAAGAAAAATTTGTCTTCATGTGTTCCTTCTTTTTTACCAAGTAAGGCAAATATAGAGAGAACTTGTGAATTATGCGCACAAGAAAGAAGGAATAAAATAAATAATTGACAATTGAGATTGAGACTCATAAAAAAGGGAATACAATATCCTCCCCCAAAAGAGGTCGTATTCCCCGTTCATGTGCATAAGATAACGTTTTATCAGTCGAAGTTCTGTATGGTTTCTTTACGGATTTCTTTACCGCGCTGGCTGTACACAATCGTAAATAAAGTCTGGTTGTCAATCTTTGCAGCATCTATACAAGGCATGCTAAGTTTTACACTTTCATACGGTGAAAGAGCTTTCACTTGTCCTTTTGCCAGCTTTACTCCGTTGACCAGTACTGTCAAGTCTGTTTCTTCTGAGGTAGACAAACCGAAATTCTTCACCTCCAGTTCCAGTTTTTTCTCATATACCATAGGATATGCCGCCGACAGGCATGCCGGATGGTAATTGACGTAAGGCAGTCTGGCATAGCCGTACAACAATTCCCCTTTTTTCGTTTTCCCAAGCAGTTTGGGGGCAAATTCATCTTTTCTGATAGTATTGTTTTTGCCGTCGAATACGATAATCAGGTCCTTGCCGGAAGCGATGTGTTTGATAGCCTTACATCCCTTTCCGTAATTTACGTCCGAGGAGCTGCCGAATCTCAGCGATTTCATATCGAAATCCTTGAAGTCAACTCCTTCCTCCGCTTTCACCAGTACCTTGATTTCCTTGGTCTGGGCGGTAATCGTATCTTCGTTCAGGACAGACAAGCGCAATCCTTTGTTCAGAGGGATGCATATATTCTTTGAACTGTGCCGGTCGTTGGGAAGGTCTTCCCATTTGATGGTATCGATAACGGCAAAGTTGGCCTGAATGGGGCGTCCGTATTCATCCTGAAACACTTTCATGCGCTCATACTTAAACCAGTTTTCCTTGTAGCCATCCTTGTGGGCGGCTATCCCGGGAGTGTAAGCTTCGCCCTCCTCCGTAATCCAGTGGATACCGTCAATGGAGCGCTGATAGTAGGCGATTCTTCCCAGCCAGTCGTTGACGATAAGGTGATATTGCAAGCTGTCTTTCCAGATAACCGGGTCTTCAAATTCCCCGTTTACGTCAGGATACACACTTCTGTCACTTACCTGTTGATAGGGAGAGATACCGTTTTCACTGATCCACACACCTCCTCCGCGGCATACCATCAGATAAGAACCGTCACTTCTTCTGGCAAAGGTCAGGTTAGACAGTCCCTCGATGATTTTTCTGTTTCTCTTGTCGAAGGTGAAATGACTGTACGTCCACGGCCCATTCAGGCTGTCCGCAATGTAATATCCGTCGATAACGTACACCACGGGGCGTCCGTCTTTTAGTATAAATGCTTCCGGATTATGTCCCTTCCCAATCGTGTCGCAGATGGTATAAGGTCCGCTCAAACAGTCACTTGTCGTATGGAATACGGTAGATTTGGGCCATGTCATGTGCCCCTTAAGTGAGTTTTCCGGCCATCCGCAGACAAAGAGATGGTATTTGTTATCCTTACCTTTGAGAATGTTTCCTCCCCAGAAAGAAAGTTCCGGATTCTCAATTCCGTTGTCAACGTACCGGAGACGTACAGAGTCAGTACCCCACACATTTTCGCCGGATTTTCCATCGGGCATAGGCAGGAACCGGTCTTTAAATCGTCCTCCATCAATAAGGTTTTTCCATTCGGCAGGTAATGTACGCTCTGTGATTTGAGCATTTGCACCCAGACTGAGCAATAAGGTTAAAAAGCAGAATATATTTTTCATGGTAAGTATTATGTATAATTTCCTGCAAAAGTAGGTATATCTCCTTGCACGGTTGTAGCATATAATACGTACTTCGTAGGATTTTATCGACAAATTGACGTTGAGAGGATTTTTCCTCCTCCGGCTCTATAGCATTAATTAGCATCCTAAATAGATATTTATTCAAATTATTTTCTCATATTTGTTTAAAATCTAA
>NZ_DBEXBB010000185.1:0-15573 GCF_048170425.1 Phocaeicola sp. | reverse complement strand
AGAAAAAAGGATGTTCTCCAAAAGAGTTTAGAGATAATTACCGAAAGAAACGTACCATTATTTAATGGCATTATAATTAAGAAAGGCTCTCTTTTCATCAGGCATTGAGAAAAGAGAGCCGTTTTTCTGTTCAAATGGGGGATAAATGAAACTCGACCAGTATATGATAAAATTATATCATTTTTATCAATGCTTATCTGCTAATTTTGCAGTGCTGAAATAAATCTAATAGGTATGCAGAAACGAATTTCTTTTCTATTGCCACGGGGCTGTGTGAATATTTTGTTTACAAGTAAGCAAATAGAGAATGAATAATAGGAGTTGAATACACGCATTTCATGAAGGGACAGAATCCGGCTGATGATTGTGCATGACAGAAAGAAGAGAAGAAACAGTTGGTGATTCGTTTATACAAGTGATAGATAAAATTGTATCATTATTGCAATGTGATTGTTTCTACCTTTGTAGCTGTAAGAAATTTGTAATATAAAGCGACTTTTAATCTGATATTATGTAGAGAGGATTCCGTTTGTTGGCTTTTCGCATATATCTATTGATGAAGAATTATTAATCAAACAAGTGATACACTATGAATAAAAATGTAAAAAGATGTGCGCTGGTTGCTGGTGCATTTGCCATGGTCTCTATGGGAAATGTGTATCAGGTGCAGGCTTCTGAACTTCATGCATCGGAAGTGTTGCAGCAAGCGAAAAGGCAGATCAAAGGAAAAGTAGTTGATGCTGCCGGTGAAACTGTGATTGGAGCGAATGTTCTGGAAAAAGGAACAACTAATGGGGTAATTACGGATATTGATGGTAATTTTGTACTAAACGTTTCTTCTGGAGCTACACTGGAGATTTCTTATATAGGTTATGTTACACAAACCATAAAGGTCACAAACCAGACATCTTTGCATATTGTATTGAAAGAAGATTCCGAGACCTTGGATGAAGTCGTGGTAGTGGGTTATGGAACCATGAAGAAAAGTGACTTGTCTGGTGCTTCTGTATCAGTGGGGGAAGATGCGATAAAAGGTTCTGTAATTACCAATCTGGACCAGTCTTTACAGGGACGTGCAGCGGGTGTTTCTGCCGTAAGTACTTCTGGAGCTCCGGGTTCTTCATCTTCTATCCGTGTGCGTGGACAAGCTACCATTAATTCCAATGCGGAGCCTCTATATGTGATTGACGGAGTGATTGTACAAGGAGGAGGTGCTTCGGGTGCAGATTTCGGTCTGGGAGATGCTTTGGGTAATGGTTCTGTTTCTACCATTTCTCCGCTTTCCACCATTAATCCTGCTGATATTGTTTCGATGGAAATTTTGAAGGATGCTTCAGCAACTGCGATTTATGGAGCGCAAGGAGCAAATGGAGTAATATTGATTACGACCAAACGAGGTAAGGCTGGTGAAGCTAAATTTACCTATGATGGCATGCTGGCTGTACAAAGACAGACCAAACGGCTGGATATGATGAACTTGCGTGAGTTTGCTAATTATTACAATGAATTTGTGCAAGTGGGCGAATTGGATGTGAACGGGTATTATGCCGATCCTTCCATCTTGGGTAAAGGAACAAACTGGCAGGATGCGGTTTTCCAGACTGCATTGCAACACCAGCATCAGGTTTCAGCTGAAGGAGGTACGGAAAAAATTAAATATTATGTTTCTGCTTCTTTTATGGATCAGGATGGTACGTTAATCGGCTCCAATTTTAACCGTTATTCTTTCCGTGTCAATCTGGACTCTCAGTTGAAAAGCTGGTTGAAACTGGGATTGAGTGCTACCTATTCATCTACGGATGAAGATTTGAAACTGGCAGATGGTGAACAGGGTATTATTAATTATTCATTGAAAACTGTCCCCGATATTCCAATTTATGATATTGACGGGAATTATGCGACCATTGTGCGTGAAGGTTACACGAATCCGAACCCGATAGCAATGGCTATGATGGATCAGGTGCTGCTGAACCGCCAGAAGTTGACAGGTAACATCTTCTTTGAGGTTACACCAGTAAAGAACCTGGTATGGCATGCGGAACTGGGATATGATATTAGTGCTTCCAGAGGTGAACGCTATAAACCTATGGTGGACTTTGGCAGTTGGAAGCGCGACAGTAACTATAGTAGTATTCAGAAGAACAGCAGTACATTCTGGCAACTCAAGAACTATGTTACATATAGTGGCATGATGGACAAGCATAATTTTACAGCCATGCTGGGACAGGAATGTTGGGCTTCTAATTATGACAATATCAGCGTAACCAATACAAGCTTGCCTTCTGACGCGGTGCATAATCCGGCTTTAGGTACCGCTACTCCGGTAATTGGTTCTGGGTTTGGCAGTTCAGCCATGGCATCGTTCTTTACTCGTCTGACTTACAATTACGATAACCGTTATTACGGAACTTACACTTACCGTTACGATGGCTCTTCAAACTTTGGTCTGGATAACCGTTGGGCGGGTTTCCATGCACTTGCAGGTTCCTGGCGTTTTTCAAATGAAGAATTCTTTAAACCTTTGTCTGGCGTAATTAGTAATGGTAAATTGCGTTTAGGCTGGGGACAGACCGGTAATGCAAATATTGGAGGATATTTGTGGGGAACTTCTATCGTGAAAATGAGTTCGAGTCTTGGAACGGGGTATCGTCCGAAAAATATTCCGAATACCAGCATTAAGTGGGAATCTCAAGAACAGTGGAATGTCGGACTGGATTTGGGATTCATTCAGGACCGCATCAACGTGGTGGTAGACTGGTATAAGAAGGTTTCAAATGACATGTTGATGGCGTTGCAGTTGCCTTCTTATATGGGAACTCAGGGGAATACCAGCAGCCGTTTGGATCCTCCCTATGGTAACTATGGTAGTATTGAGAATGCCGGTGTGGAAATTTCACTCAACACGCATCCGTTAATTGGAAAGTTCCAGTGGGATTCTGATTTTCAGATTTCATTCAATAAGAATAAATTAAAGGCATTGAGTGGAACGGCCAATGCACAGATTGTTGGCTATGGACAATGGAATGACGTAGTTAGTGTGTCCAATGTGGGTGAGTCATTGTATAATTTCTATGGTTATGTATGTGATGGAGTTTATCAGGATTATGAAGACCTGCAGAAATCTCCGAAACCAGAGCAGTATCCGTCAAACGGAGTGTTCAATCGAAAGAATACAGTTTGGGTAGGTGACATCAAATATAAGGATATTAGTGGTCCGGATGGAAAACCTGATGGAGTAATTAATGAATATGATAAGACGAACTTGGGCTCTCCGATGCCGAAATTTACTTTTGGATGGACCAATACATTCCGTTACAAGGATTTTGACTTGTCGATTTTTATTAATGGTTCTTATGGAAATAAGGTAATGAATTATTTGGGCATGCAGCTTACTCACATGAATTCTGCATGGGAAAATCAGTTGAACTCGGTAACGGGTCGTGCCAGACTGGAACCGATTGATCCGGATAAAGTTTATCCTGCCGGCCAGTATTGGTATGATGATGTGACTAATGTGCGTGTCTCTAATCCGGAAGCTGTTATTCCTCGTGCTTCTATTCAGGATCCGAACGACAATGACCGTATCAGCGACCGTTATGTGGAAGATGGTTCTTATATTCGTTTGAAGAATATCACACTGGGTTATACTTTCCCGAGTAAATTAATCAAGAAGTTCGGTATTAATAATTTACGCCTTTATGCGAATATTCAGAACTTATTGACAATTACAGGATATGATGGTTACGATCCTGAAATCGGAGCCAGTACGCAAAGCACTAATGTGTACGGATTGGATTACGGACGTTATCCGTCGCCTACTGTCTATTCATTCGGACTGAATGTTTCTTTTTAACCTGTTAAATTTGACTGTATATGAAAATCAAGAATATTAAATATGTGGCTTTGGCTGCGGTCTTTGGTATGGGAACAACTTCTTGTGATGATTTTCTGGATCGACCGACTGAAGACAATTATAATCAATCTAATTTTTACCAGAATGATACCCAGTGTGTGCAGGGAGTAAATTTCTTGTATAACTCTCCATGGTATGATTTCCAGCGTGGTTTCTTTAAAGTGGGTGAAGTGATGTCTGGTAATTATTATTGGGGGAAAAGTCCTTATCTGGATTTTACAGTGAATGGAACGGACCAGGATTTGGTCAATATGTCTTATTCTTTGTGGTCTGTTATTGCTTATTGTAATACGGTATACAAAACTCTGCAAACAGCTAACTGTTCTGAGAATGTCAGAAGACAGTGTATGGCTGAATGTTTGTCTTGGAAGGCTATGGCTTACTTCTATCTGGCACGTACTTTCGGGGCTGTACCTATCGTACACGATAATTCCAAAGAACTGGCAGATGGAACTTATAATGACAAAAAGAAGGTCATGCTGGCTGATGTCTATGAATATATTGTCATGACATTGGAGAAAGCAATGGAATTGTTTAAAGATGAGGATGGAAATGTCATGAAAGGTGATGCCGGACGTATAGAT
The DNA here is from genome assembly GCF_048170425.1 of Phocaeicola sp. Classification (GTDB taxonomy): domain Bacteria; phylum Bacteroidota; class Bacteroidia; order Bacteroidales; family Bacteroidaceae; genus Phocaeicola. The sequence goes on along the minus strand of NZ_DBEXBB010000185.1, from coordinate 11,076 downwards.
TATTATGGAGCTGAAGGATTGCTGGCAAAGGTTTATCTGACAAAGTCTGGCGTAGGGCAAAACGGTATGCGTGATGAGGCTGCCTTGAATAAAGCCAAAGAATTGGCAGAAGATGTGATTGATAATTCTGGTCGCAAACTGATGGAAAACTATGCAGATATATTCCGTTTACAGAATAATAACTGTGAAGAAAGCCTGATTGGCTGGCGTTGGGATGCGGCGAGTGGTCAGTACACCGCACAAAATACGTTACAGTCAGACTTGGCTATGGTGGGATTTGATGAATTTGGAGATAACTGGGGTGGTTATAATGGCCCTTCCATTGACTTACAGCTGGCTTTTGGAGTTACTCCAGACCAGAATCCGAAAGACCGTGACAAATCGGTTATTGATACTCGTCGCAAGGCAACCATGATGATGGCAGGCGATAAATATGAATATTTCTGGCAGGATAAGGGAGGCTTCGATTATATCAACTTCATCTACGATAAGGATGGTTATGGCAAAGGTGGTCCCGGAGAATTGCAAAGTCCGACAGGAGCCAATGAGGTAAAGCATTTGTATGGCAATGCAAACGACCACATGAAAGGCCTGGGTGTATCGGCCGCAAGTATGTCCAGTAGCTTGAGTACCCATTTACTGCGTTTGGCCGATGTATATCTGATTTATGTAGAAGCAGTAATTGGAAATCAGGGTTCAACCACGAATGAAAAGGCAAGAGATGTATTCTGGCAAGTACGTCATCGTGCGGTAAGTGAATACAAATTGCCTGCTTCTGTTTCTTGGGAAGATGTATGGAAGGAACGTCGTCTGGAACTGGCTTGTGAAGGAGACCGCTGGTATGATTTTGTACGTTTGTCTTATTATGACTCTTCAAGAGCGATTAATGAACTCGTAAATCAGAAACGTGATGTATACGATAACTTGAATACATTGTATAAATCCTATTATGAATCCGGACAGACAACTTGGAATGCAACTTCAAATCAGCACTACACGGATAATCCTAAAGTTCCTAATGTGACGAAGGAATGTTTTACATTACCATTCCCGTCTGAAGATGTAGTGTTTAATCCCAATTTGATGGAAGATCCTGTACATGTGGATGTGCGTACGGAGTATAGTTATTAATCTTTTAAATGGTACATAAAATGAAAACAAGATATATCAATTGGCTCGTTGTGTCGGCATTGTCTTTGATGGGTTGTCTTATGACTGCTTGTGAGGATCAGCCGGATAAATATGAAATTGCAGACGGGGTTCCTACTTTAAAATATGTGCGCTCTCCATTACCGGAAGAAGCAGATTCATTACTTGTGGGAGCTTATCTGGGAAATACGGTTTGTCTGGTGGGAGATAACTTGCGTAGTATATATGAGCTTTATTTTAATGACCAGAAAGCTACCTTGAATACAAGTTATATGACAGACCATACTATTTTGGTGGACATCCCTAAGAACATACCGGAAGAAGTGACCAATAAAATCTATATGGTTACCAAGTCTGGGGTAAAAGTAGATTTTGATTTTAATGTGATGGTTCCTGCTCCGGTGGTTAGTTCTATGAGTTGTGAATATGCTTCAGCTGGAAGTGAAGCCGTATTGTATGGTGATTATTTCGTAGATGATCCGAATGTGCCTCTGACAATCTCCATGCCTGGAGATATTACTGTGGAAGGAGAGCAAATTACAAGTATAACGAAAACGGCAGTCAAATTTATAGTACCTGAGGGAGCGATGCAAGGAAATATTCGTGTGAAGTCAATTTACGGAATCGGTCAATCTGTTTTCCTGTATAAAGACACACGCAATATTCTGTTTGACTGGGATGGAAAATATGAAGGTGCTTTGGCCGCAGGAAATTCCTGGAATGGCGACAATGAAAAGAAAGGACAGATTCTTGCTTCTGTTCCTCCTGTGGATGGAAAATATATGGTGATGGGGCCTGCCACCCTTTCTGGTGGACAATGGCAAACTCCAGGAGAGTATCTGATGATGTATTGGCCCGATCCGAATGCAACAGAAGGTTGTGTACCTCTTTATAACTTACCTCAGTTTAAGAAAATGCTGGAAGATTATAAGATTGAGGAATTAGCATTGAAATTTGAAGTATATGTTCCGACTTCTAATCCATGGATGGCTGAAGGCATGCAAATTCGATTTACCTCATTGGATGAAGTTTCTATGAGTAACCAGACACAGGATTACATCTGGAATGATGATGAAAGTCATGAAGAAGGAAAGGCTCCTCGTGGCGTTTGGGTTCCTTGGGAAGAAACTGGTTCATACGATACGAACAATCAGTGGGTTACGGTTACACTCAAAATGTCAGAATTTAATAAATTAGTTTCTGGACTAGCCAGTGATACAGAATTGACTCAGGACAGATTCGCTGGTTTAAGCATTTTCTTGCGTGGAGGTGGAGTTGATGGTAAAGAATGTGAACCAATTATTTGCATGGATAATATTCGGGTGGTTCCAGTAGAATAATATTTAAAGACTTAGACGTATGAATAAAATATATAAGTTTTCAGCATGGTGGATGGTTTGTTTCATTCTGTTGAGTTCCTTGACATTCACCGCTTGTGATACCAACGATGTGGATACCAATCAGTATAAAGGAGGTATCAGTTTGAATGTATTTGGACCGAGTCCGGTTGCACGTGGAGGTATTCTTCGTTTTCTAGGTTGTGGACTGGATCAAGTTATAGCTGTACAAATTCCCGGATGTGATGATATTACAGATATAGAAGTTGTCAGTTCGGAAGAAATTCGGATAACTGTTCCTCAAACAGCTGAACCGGGTTATGTAACACTGGTATTTCGTAATGGAGAACATATCGTTACAAAGACTCAATTAACTTATTCTGAGCTTATTTCAATGGAAAGTTTCTCTCCTGAGAGTGTAAGACCAGGCGATGTGCTGACTATTAAAGGTGAATATCTGAATTTGATACATCAGGTAATTTTTGCAGATAATGTGATTGTGTCTGATGAAATGACAGAACAGGAGAGTATGGAAGGGGAGAATGCATTCTTAAAGCATACTCGGAACGAGATTCAGGTGCTTGTTCCTGTAGAAGCACAAAGCGGAAAGATTATTCTTTCTGATGGGGCAGAGCTTCCTAACTGGATCTATTCAGAACTTGAATTGCAAGTCGTAATACCCTCTGTGAGTGAAGTGATTGATTTATCTGAGAAAAAACCTGGAGATAAGGTGACGGTGACAGGTGAGAATTTAGATTTAGTGAAGGAGGTACGGATACCCAATGGAGGAACTGCTGCATTTGTGTATTCAGAAGAAAATAAGTCGGTTACTTTCACGCTTCCTGAAGATGTGAGCAATGGAACTGTGTATGTAGTTACGGCTTCTGGTGTAGAAGTTGCCGTAGCTGAAATAAAGGTAGCTGTTCCAGAGAACGTAGTCATTACATCGGCTGATGGTATTCGTGCTGCACAATTATTGGAACTGACGGGTAAAAATATGGAATTAATCACTTCTGTGTTATTCCCGGGAGTTACAGAGGAAACTATACCTTCTTCTTCTACTTCTACAAAAGTGACAGTTGTGGTTCCGGAAGGAACTGTTAGCGGTAATCTAACATTGAATACAGGAAGTGGAGCGACTGTTAGCATCGCTATTGAGACAGCAAAACCTTCTAATTTATCGTGTGTAGGTGAAGTGAAAGCTGGTGAGCAAGCTGCAATTACGGGAGATAACCTGGATTTGGTATCAGGCGTGGTGTTTACAGGTAATCTAGAAGGAGAGATTGTTTCGCAATCTTCTAATCAACTGATTGTATCTGTACCGGCTTTAGCTCAAAGTGGCAATGTTATTTTAAAGATGTCTAATGGAGAACAGGTATCCGATTTGAATCTGACTATTACTGCACCATCTGGTTGTTATGTAATAAGTGGACTCGAAGGTGAATATCATGCCGGAGAAATTATGACGGTGGAAGTTGCAAATGGCGATAAACTGACTGCTGTTAACATTAATGGTACTCCTGTGCAGTATATTCTTATTGGAACTCAATTAATGATTCAGGTCCCGAATACTGCTGGCTCAAACTCTTCTTTGGAGTTGACTTCTGGCGATAAGACAATTGAATATATCATTTCGTTTATACCGGTAGCACGTCCTGAGACTGTGATTTGGGAAGGTTCGTTTGCAATTACAAATTGGAACGGTAATCAGGATCTTGGATGGAATGGTTATGATTGGAGTTCTGTGCAGCCAGGTACAATTATAACTGTTTATTATACCTTAGATACTGCTGTTACCGACTGGCAGATTCGCTTAGGTGGGTGTGGCATTGGCTGGGCTGAATTGCCTGCAATTCCGGCTACAGGTTTGGCAGCAGGTTCTACTAGTTTTTCTGCGACATTAACGGCGGAAGATTTAGAGGTCTTATCAAAGGATAACAACAGTGGTTTAGTAGTGACTGGTTGTAACTTTACAATGACCAAAATAACTTTAAAATAAAGATTTTTAAATGAATATACGTATGAAAACAAATATAATGAAATGGATGTGTTTACTGGCAGCTCCTGTGGCTTTGATTGCCTGTAACACCGAGGTGGAACATGATGTTCCAGCTGTAGATGCTCCGGTACTGGTTTATTCTTCTTTGGCAGATGGAGCTTCTGTGAAAGCCGGTGATTTTACATTGAAAATAGCTTATGATAAGAATGTGTTTTTTTCTACAGCTGATACGACTCAAATCACAGTGACTAACGACGGGCATATTCGTAATGGGATAGTCTATGGTAAAAATGATACATTGACGTTAACTGTGAGTGCACCCTCAAGAGCTACAGACTATACGATAACTATTCCGGAAGGACTGGTGACAGGCCCTAACCAAATGCCAGCTCCTGCATTTTCTTTGAATTTCAGTACGTTGGATTTACATTCTAATTTGGTAATGGCTACATCTCCGGAAGCTGAAAAGTTGTATAAGTTTCTGATAGAAAACTATGGGAAGAAAACAATTTCCGGTATAATGGCGAATGTAGCATGGAATACGGATGAGGCTGAACAAGTCAATACATGGACAGGACATTACCCGGCTCTGAATACTTTTGATTATATGCATATTCGGTATTCAGGAGAAAACTGGATTGACTATTCTGATATTTCTCCGGTGACAAATTGGGCAAACGCAGGAGGTATTGTATCTTGTATGTGGCATTGGAATGTTCCTAAAAATACAGATAGTAACATTGATGATTATACGGCTACGTTGTCGGAAACTGTGTTTAATGCTCAAAAAGCTATAGAAGAAGGGACATGGGAGAATGGTATTGTAAAAGCAGATTTGGAAAAGGTTGCCAACATGTTGAAAAAACTGAAGGAGGCGAAGGTTCCTGTGCTGTGGCGTCCGTTACACGAAGCGGCCGGTCAGTTCTTCTGGTGGGGAAAAGATGCGGAGAGCTTTAAAGCACTTTGGAAAATGATGTTCACCTATTTTAAAGAACAAGGTTTGGACAATTTGATTTGGGTATGGACTTCTGAAAATAAGGATGATGCAAACTGGTATCCTGGTGATGAATATGTAGATATTATTGGTCGCGACTTGTATGGAAAGACTGCGGAAGAATGTGCGGAAGAATTTAAGGCATTGACAGCATTGTATGGTGACCGGATGATTGCCTTGACAGAGTGTGGATATTATGCAGATTCTAATGATGCAAGTAAAAATGCGCCCATTGGGAATATAGAAGCACAGTGGAACAATGGAGCTGCATGGTCGTGGTTTATGCCATGGTATGGCAATGCGGGTGAAGGAACTGAAGCAAAACCTCATGCCGATAAAGCTTGGTGGGAAGCAGCATTCCAGTCAGAGAATGTATTGGATCGTGAGGCTGTGAAGGAAGCGATGAGTAAATTATGAGATAATGATGGGTAAAACTCTGTATGAGAAACATCTTACTTTCTGCATGCAGAGTTTTCCAATTTCTTTGAATAAATATTTTACTATCTGTTTTTGCTAAAATTGTATCAGAAAGGATGGAACGTAAGTCCTACCTTTGTGCTATGTAATTTTAAAGCTGATTCTTATGAAAAATTCTTCAAAACTAATTTTAGGAATAATGATGTGTTTGACGATTGCTTGTACGAATGGTAATAAAACAACTGTTGAGACTGATAGTCAGGAAGCTCAGGCGATGTTAGACAAATTGAACGCTATACCGAAGCAAAGACAATTCATGTTTGGGCATCACGATGATCCGGTGTACGGCATCGGTTGGGATGGCGACTCTGGGCGAAGTGATGTGAAGAGTGTATGTGGTGATTATCCTGCCATGATGTCTTTTGATTTGGGACGTATTGAAATTTATGGGGATAAGAACTTGGATAATGTATCGCTGAACCGTATCCGGCAAGAAGTCGTGGCGCAGTATGAACGCGGAGGAATGTCGTCTTTCAGCTGGCATGTGGATAATCCGGTAACGGGAAAAGATTCATGGGATGTTAGTGATTCGGCGGTTGTGAAATCTGTACTGCCTGGAGGAGTGAGTCATGACAAGTTTATGGGTTGGCTGGATAAAGTGGCCGACTATCTGAATTCAATACAAACGTCGGAAGGTGTAAAGGTTCCAGTTCTTTTCCGTCCGTGGCATGAGCATACGGGAAGCTGGTTCTGGTGGGGAAAAAATCTTTGCTCTACGGAAGAGTATAAAGCGCTTTGGCGGATGACGTACGAACGCATGCAGGAAAAGGGGGCTACCCAGCTGCTGTATGCTTATTCTCCGGGCACGGAGCCTAAAGATTCTGTGGAGTATCTGGAACGTTATCCGGGTGATGATATTATCGATTTGATAGGAGTAGATGCATATCAATTTGATAAAGATACTTATATAAAGAGTTTAGATAATGCACTTACTATTATGTCGCAGGTAAGCAAAGCACATAAAAAGGTGATGGCTGTAACCGAAACGGGGTATGAAACGATTCCCGATTCACTTTGGTGGACACAAACCTTGATGCCAATTATAGAAAAATATCCGATAAGCTATGTGCTGGTATGGAGAAATGCACGTGAAAGAGAAAATCATTATTATGCGCCTTATCCGGGACATCCATCGGCAGATGATTTCCTGAACTTCTATAATGATTTACGCACATTGTTTGCAGGAGATATGAAAAATATAAAATGAAAAATATAAGATAGATATGATTACCTTTGAAGAAAAAGTCAAGAATTTATTTGTTCAACATGAAGAGTTGATTACTCGGAAGAATGAGCCTGTTGAAACAACCAATGGAGTGTACACTCGTTATAGATATCCGGTAGTAACCGCTGCTCATACGCCGATTTTCTGGCGTTATGACTTGGATGAGAAAACCAATCCCTACTTGATGGAGCGTATCGGAATGAATGCAGCCATGAATTCAGGGGCTATCAAATGGAATGGAAAGTATATATTGGTAGTACGTGTGGAAGGTGCCAATCGTAAATCGTTCTTTGCAGTGGCTGAAAGTCCGAATGGGGTAGATAATTTCCGTTTTTGGGATTATCCTGTTACCATGCCTGATGATGTGATTCCGGCTACAAATATTTATGATATGCGTTTGACAGCACATGAAGACGGCTGGATTTATGGTATTTTCTGTGCAGAACGTCATGACGACAATGCACCAGCCGGTGATTTGTCTTCAGCTACAGCTACGGCAGCTATAGCCCGTACAAAAGACCTGAAAACCTGGGAACGTCTGCCGGACTTAAAGTCGAAGAGCCAGCAACGTAACGTAGTGTTGCATCCGGAGTTTGTGAATGGCAAATATGCTTTTTATACTCGCCCGCAGGATGGATTCATTGATGCTGGTAGTGGTGGAGGTATCGGCTGGGCTTTGGTAGACGATATTACACATGCTGAAGTTACGGAAGAAAAGATTATCGACTGTCGCTATTATCATACTATCAAAGAAGTGAAGAACGGTGAAGGGCCTCATCCTATCAAAACTCCCAAAGGATGGCTACACCTGGCACACGGTGTACGTGGATGTGCGGCAGGCTTGCGCTACGTGCTTTACATGTATATGACTTCATTGGAAGATCCCAGTAAGTTAATTGCAGCTCCGGGTGGTTATTTCATGGCTCCTGAAGGGGATGAACGTATCGGTGACGTATCGAATGTGCTGTTTACTAATGGCTGGATTGCGGATGAAGATGGAAAGGTGTTCATTTATTATGCTTCTTCTGATACACGTATGCATGTGGCTGTTTCTACTATTGATAAGCTGGTAGATTATTGCATGAATACGCCACAGGATGGTTTGACCACTACAGCTTCTGTAGAAACACTGAAGCAATTGATTGATAAAAACATGAAATTGATGAAATAATAAAAAAGTAAGTACTGCTATGATAAAACTCACGGAAAGAATTGGCTACGGATTTGGGGATATGGCTTCCTCCATGTTCTGGAAATTGTTTGGAGCCTATTTGATGATATTTTATACGGATGTGTTCGGACTACCGGCGGCAATGGTGGGTACCATGTTCCTGGTGACTCGTATTTGGGACTCTGTATTCGACCCGATTGTCGGAGTAATTGCTGACCGTACCTCCAGTCGATGGGGTAAATTTCGTCCGTATCTGCTATATCTTGCAGTTCCGTTTGGTTTGATAGGGGTACTTACTTTTTATACACCTCCTTTTGGTGATGCAGGGAAACTGGTGTATGCGTATATTACTTATTCGCTGATGATGATGGTATATTCTGCCATCAACGTACCTTATGCTTCGTTGTTGGGAGTGATGAGTCCTGATCCGTCAGAGCGTAATACGCTGTCTACCTACCGCATGATGTTTGCTTATTTGGGTAGTTTTATCGCCTTGTTGCTGTTTATGCCGATGGTGAACTGGTTTAGTGGGTATAGCAAGGAGCTGGGCGACCAGCGGTTCGGCTGGTTTATGGCGGTGGTGGTGATTGCTGTGATGTGTGCCGTGCTGTTTTTGGGCTGTTTTGCATGGACAAGAGAACGGGTGAAACCTATCAATGAGAAGAAAACTGCTTTGAAGGAGGATATTAAAGACTTGTTCCATAATAAACCCTGGTGGATTTTGTTTGGAGCCGGAGTAGCGACACTGGTGTTTAATTCCATTCGGGATGGCGCAGCAGTATATTATTTCAAGTATTTTATTGTAGAAGATGAGTATCGCACTATCTCACTGATGGGGGTATCGTTCGTGTTGAGTGGTTTGTATCTTTCTGTGGGACAGATAGCTAATATTGTGGGGGTAGTTTTGGCAGCTCCCATGAGTAATAAAATCGGAAAGAAAAGAACCTTTGCACTTTCCATGCTGGCTGCTTCAATGTTGAGCGTGATATTTTTCTGGTTTGGCAAAGATGACTTGACGATGATTTTCGTATTTCAATGTTTGATAAGTGTATGTGCCGGTAGCATCTTTCCGTTGCTTTGGTCAATGTATGCTGATTGTGCTGATTTTTCGGAGTTGAAGACAGGGAACCGTGCTACAGGGTTGATTTTTAGTGCTTCGTCCATGAGTCAGAAATTTGGGTGGGCTATTGGTACGGCAGTTACCGGATGGCTGTTGTCTTTCTTTGGCTTTCAGGCTAATGCCGTGCAGAGTGAAGAAACCATTCATGGCATCAAGATGTTTTTAAGCTTGCTTCCGGCTGCAGCTGCATTTATTTCGATAGTCTTTATTATTTTCTATCCGTTGGGTGAACAGAAGATGAAAGGTATTATGGAACAGTTAAACTTAAAGAGAGGGTTAAAAGATGAAGAATGAAAAGATAAATCAGTTCTGTGCGGAAGTGAGGGCAGAACTGGAACAGAATATACTTCCGTTTTGGGTGAAAAAGATGACAGACTATGAACATGGCGGATTTTATGGTCGTATTACGGGGGAGGATGTGTTGGATGCTTTTGCTTCAAAGGGGGCTATCCTGAATGCACGTATCTTGTGGACTTTCTCGGCTGCATACCGTCTGCTCCATAAAGATGAGTATCTGGAAACGGCTACACGTGCCAAACGTTATCTGATTGATTATTTCTATGACACGGAGTTTGGAGGTATTTATTGGGAACTGGATTGTGATGGAAAGCCACTTGATACCAAGAAGCAGATTTATGCTATTGGCTTTGCCATTTACGGGTTGAGTGAGTACGCACGTGCGGTGGGAGATGAGGAAGCCTTGGACTATGCTTGCCGGTTGTTTGAGGTAATTGAAAAATATAGTTTTGATGCAGAAAAGAACGGCTATCTGGAAGCTTTGACGCGCGACTGGCATCCGATAGAGGATATGCGTTTGAGCGATAAGGATGAGAATGAGAAGAAGACGATGAATACACATTTGCATATTTTGGAGCCTTATACGAACCTTTATCGTGTATGGAAAGATGAACGCCTGAAGGAGCAGATTGTTAATTTGGTCAATTTGTTTTTAGAGAAGATATTGGATACCCAAACGTATCACCTGAATCTGTTCTTTGAAGACGACTGGACTAATAAGTATCAGATGGTATCTTACGGACATGATATTGAAGCTTCGTGGCTGATACATGAGGCGGCACTGGTGGTTGGTGATCAGGATTTGTTGAAAAAGGTGGAACCTGTCATTGTGAAAATTGCTGAGGCGGCAGATGAGGGTTTAAATCCAGATGGTAGTATGATTTACGAGAATTTTGTTAGCAAAGGAAAGATTGACCGTGAGTTGCACTGGTGGGTTCAAGCTGAAAATGTGGTAGGGCATGTGAATCTTTTTCAACATTTTGGTGATGAAGAGGCATTGCAAATCGCGTTGCGATGCTGGAATTTCATTCAGGCGAAATTGGTAGATAGAGTGCATGGTGAATGGCATTGGAGTTTGTATGCCGATGGTACAATCAATACGAAGGATGATAAGGCCGGGTTTTGGAAGTGTCCTTATCATAATGGACGTATGTGTATGGAGATTCTGGAGCGTTTTGCTTAATCTTCTTTCTGTTGAATCTGATTTTGAATCAGGAAAGATGTTGTATTATTAATGACATTGTTTCGATGACAAAAACAGTGGTAAATATGATGCTAGCTGATAATTATAAGGGACAGGAGGTCGT
>NZ_DBEXBB010000184.1:0-18447 GCF_048170425.1 Phocaeicola sp. | reverse complement strand
GATATTCCGTATTCAATCCAACACTTTGTATCCTCTCCACCCGTAATACGCGCAGAACAGGAAACAAATCATCGGAACCACATAAGCCACATGATACATTTGCTCATTGACATGCATCAAATAGGCTGTAAGCTGGGGCAGACAAGCATTGCCCACAATCGACATCACCAGAAAAGCAGAGCCACTTTTAGTCTGGTTTCCAAGTCCTTTCAAAGCTAATGAGAATTGGGTGGGATACATGATGGACATGAAGAAGGAAATGCCCAGCATGGCATACAAGCCCACCTGTCCTCCGCACCATACCACTACTCCGCAAAGTACGATATTGGCCAACGCATACACCAGCAACATATCCTGCGGACGAAAACGTATCATCAATCCGGTTCCAATCCAACGTCCTGCCAAAAAAGCCAGCATGTAAAAGCCGAAATAAGTAGTGGCCACTGTCTCCGAAAGTCCCGCATACGAACAGCAATAGACCAGAAACAAACTATTGATAGCAGTCTGTCCCCCATTATAAAAGAACTGTGCAATGACACCCCACCGCAGGTGCGACCGTTTCCACACACCGAAATCAATCAGTTTTTCTTTCGAAGTGGTTCGCTGCCCTTCATCCCCTATCTTAGGCAGCTTTGCGAAAACAAACACCACAGCAATCACCAGCAGCAACACAGCCAGTACCAGATAAGGCGTCTTCATGGCATCTGTTTCAATCTGGATATAGGCTTCCCATCCGCCCGGATAATCTGCCGGAAGCGTCTCACGGGTATAATGTGTACCGCTCAATATCAGTTTGCTCAGAAACATGGCCGAGATAAAGGCACCCAGCCCATTGAACGACTGAGCCAGATTCAGACGCCGGGGAGCGGTAGCCGCATCCCCCAAGGCAGTCACGTACGGATTCGCCGCCGTCTCCAGGAAGCACATTCCTGTGGCAATCACGAAAAAGATACACAGATAAGCCCAATATTCCTTCAGCATGGCAGCCGGGAAAAACAGAAATCCTCCTACTGCTGCCAGCGACAGGCCGAATACAATACCAGCCTTATAGCTGTAACGTTTCATGAACATGGCAATCGGTATCGGGAAAATAAAATACGCCAGCCAATAAGCCGTTTCCGTAAAGGAGGCCTCAAAAGTATTCAGTTCGCAGGTTTTCATCAATTGCCGAATCATGGTAGGCAACAAGTTGCTGCTGATAGCCCACAGAAAGAAAAGGCTGAAGACCAGCGCCAATGGGAGGGTATAATTCTTGTTTTTCATCGTCTTTCGATTTTATTTATTCCGACATGTTCTTGATATAAGGAAGTTCCGGCAGATTATAGAAGCCATAAAAACGCCGGGCATTCTCGCCTAGAAACAAAATCTTTTCCTCCTCCGTCAGTTCCTTCGACTTAAGCACAAAGTCGTATGACATACGGTAAGTAATGGCCGTAATGGTACGCGGATAGTCCGACCCCCACATCAATTTCTCAAAACCAACTAAATCGGCAGCCTCACGAATGGCCCTCACCGCTCCTTTGAACGGATAAAACTCGTCATTAAACAGCCACGTGATTCCTCCCGACTCCATGCGCACATGAGGATGACGCGCCAGTTTGACCTGCTCCGTCCAGCCGGGACGAGTCACCATACCAAAATGTCCGATGGCAATCTTCAGTTCCGGACATTCCTGAATGACTTCCTCCAGTTCGCCTACCTGTGTAGCCCCGTCAGCCATATCAATGGAAAGCAGCACCCCATTTTGTTCCATCAGGTGAAACATCTGCATCATTTCCTCACAATTCAGCCAAACGCGTCCCTCTTTGAGCAGCAGACGCTGTGCCGGAATCTTAATTCCCCGGAAGCCACGAGCAATAAGCTGACGTGCCTGTTCCAAATATCCCGGTTTACGAAACTCGCACATCCCGCATACAAAGAAACGGCCGGGATAACGGGCCGCCACCTCGGCCAGATAATCATTTTGAAAGCCGTCAATAAACTCCTGCGTCACCACGGCCGCAGACACCTGCGCATAGTCCATGTTCGACAAAAACACTTCCGCACTGTTCACTCCATCGGTCATGAACGGGGGAAGCATCTGCCTCACTTCCCCCATGAACAATGACCGCCCATTCTCCAAGGTGCGGACAGGCAGTCCATCAACCACCGTATCCTGCTTCAACCACAAATGAGAATGCGCATCGATTATGATAACCCCCATATACAAATTCCTCCTTTAAGAATTAGCCCAACTTACACGGAACTGGTCACCGATAATTTCACGCACCTCATGTACCAGTGTTTCATCCATCGGTTCCTCTATGTAAGCCACATTCTTTTTCACATTCTGCGGATTGGCCGTACTGAACAAAGTCGTAGCAATGCGCGGATTGCTCACGGCATACTGCATGGCCAGCTTTTCTATCGGATAATTCTTACTCTTGCAATGCTCCATGGCCTTTCGGCACGCCTCTACCAACGGCTGAGGAGCCGGGTGCCACGAAGGTACGCCTCTTTCGGTCAGCAGGCCCATAGACAATGGAGAAGCACTGATTACTCCAATACCCTTCGACTCAAAATAGTCCAGGAAATCGACCAGTTTGTCATCGCACAAGCAATAATGACAGAAGTTCAGCACCGACTCTACCGTTCCTGCCGGTGAATGGTCAATCACCCATTTCAGATTTTCCAGCTGCAAGTCGGTAATACCCACATGGCCTACTACCCCTTTCTCTCTCAACTCCACCAAAGCCGGTAGAGTTTCATTGACCACCTGATTCAAGTCGGCAAATTCAATGTCGTGCACATTAATCAGATCAATATAATCCACATGCAGGCGTTCCATACTTTCGTACACACTCTCCGTGGCCCGCTTTCCGGAATAATCCCAGGTATTTACCCCGTCTTTTCCATAACGCCCTACCTTAGTAGAAAGATAATATTTGTCACGCGGAATCTCCTTCAACGCTTTTCCCAATACGGTTTCAGCCTTATAGTGTCCGTAATAAGGAGACACATCGATAAAATTCATCCCCAACTCAATGGCCGTAAACACCGCTTCCAAGCCTTCTTTTTCTTTAATATCATGGAAAACTCCCCCCAAAGAAGAAGCTCCGAAACTCAAAGAGGACACCTTCATCCCCGTTTTTCCTATTTCATGGTATTCCATAGTGATAATTTTTTAAGATTCATACAAATAAAACATGCGTTCCATCAACTGCCATTTCTCGGCAGAGCTGCTTCCCGGCACACATTCCTGAAAACGTGCCACAGAATCTTCCCATTCTGCTTGTCTGGGCAGCTGCGCCAAGCGTTTCATGGCGCTATCCCAGTCAAAATCAATCGGCGTTTCCACAATCATGAACAGTTTGCAGCCTACGATATAGATTTCCATTTCCAGTATTCCAACCGAACGGATTCCCGCCCGAATTTCCGGCCAGGCTTCTTCACGACTATGTATCTTCCGGTATTCCGCTATCAGTTCCGGGTTATTTTTCAAATCCAATGCCTGACAATACCGTTTGACGGGCATACCGTACTCTTTCACTCTATATCCTTCCATACTTATTACATATTTAATTATTTCACGATTCGCAATACGGGGGCAATCTGATTCAATTGCTGCGCAGGAAGAGTAACTGACAAACCTCCGGCAGTACGGACAAAATTGACTTCTCCGTATCCCAACAATTCCACTTTACGAATCTCTCCTTCATACAGCTTGCTGTCCGCAGCCAGTGACTTGATGTTCACCTTCCCGTCTGCCGGCCACGCCAGCACGGTAGCATACAGATATTCCGGTGTCTGTGTGAAACGGATTTCCTTTGCACCCGCCTGACTGTAAGAACCTTCATTGAATCCCTGGGCATTGAGTGGGATATCTTCTTCTGCAATCGGGCCTTCCCCAAACACCACCCACGGACGAGTATCGTAAATGGCTTCCTTGTTAATGTTCATCCATGCCCCAAATTCATTCAGGATTTTCTCTTCTTTCTCGTCGAACGTTCCGTCTGCACGCAGAGGTACGCTCAGCAACAGATTACCATTCTTGCTCACAATATCGACTAACAGTTTAGCTACGTATGCGGCTGATTTATAGCCATTATTTTCATAAATAGAAGTATTGTAATGCCATCCGCCAATGCAGGAACAAGACTGCCATGGCTGGTCAATAATCTTGTTCGGCGCACCACGCTCCACGTCCCACACCAGTGCCTTACGTTGATTCTCATCCAGAATCTTTCCAAACATCACCGCTTCAAGCTTTCCATCATGTGTAGCCATATTGTGATTATAGAAATGAGCCGCAATCTTCAATCCCGCATCACTTACCGGATAAAAAGGAGCTACCGTCACATCAAAATACAGCAAATCGGGGTTGTAGCGATTAATCACATCGAGCGTACGGTTATAGAAGTTCGTGCAATATTCCTGAGTCGGCACACAGACACCGTTTCCCCATGCCCACTGGCGGTGAATCATTCCGTTGTCCCAACTGTTCTCACTCAGCGGATGGTTCTGTGCATACAAGTCCTGCGGATCGTAACCTTCCCACCATTTTCCTTTTCCGTCTGCCTTAGTCAACTTTCCATCGTATGGGATTCCTTTCTTCGGACCTTTCGTATCATGACGCTGCGAAGGCTCATACCAGCTCCACGCATGATCGGCATGCAGGCTGACCCCAAAATACAATCCGTATTTTCTTGCTGCTTTTTCCCATCCGGCCAGAATGTCTTTCTTCGGCCCCATGTTCACTGAATTCCAGGGCTGGTACTTGCTGTCCCACAAGTCCATGTTGTCATGATGATTGCCCAAAGCAAAGAAATACTGGGCACCTATCTTCTTATAAAAAGCCACCAGCTTGTCGGGGTCCCAGTTTTCGGCCTTCCACAAAGGAATAATGTCTTTGAAGCCAAATTCTGAAGGGTGCCCATAATGCTTTACATGATACTCATACTCACGGGTGCCCTCCATATACATGGAACGAGCCATCCAGTCGCCCGAACCTTCCACACACTGCGGTCCCCAGTGAGCCCATATACCAAACTTCACGTTACGGAACCATTCTGGCACCTGATAGTTTTCCAAAGAACTCCATGTGGGTTCGAACTTTCCTTTCATCATCGGCTCGTCTTTTTCCGACACTGGCACCTGATAAGTCTGCGCCGACAATCCAGCCATAGATAAAAATAAAGAGGCTAATAAGAATCTTGCTTTCATAAGTATTATTCTAATAGTGTTTTTATGAAAACAAATGTACGGAGAAGTTCAGATAAAGGATAGGATTAAACTGAGTGTTTATATGCCAATATCGATAAAACAGATGCATTTCCCAAAAATCAATAAGATTATATCGATTTTTATTGACAAATATCGATTATTAAAGAATCCTCTCGGAAAAGAAAAAATAATCATGTAATTTTAGGACGAAAAAGAATTACCTATGAACATACAAGTAGAACAGATGCACCCACTTGTTCTAAATGTGGGACTAGCCATCCATAATGCCGACTGGAACTGGAAAAATGTAAACAGTCCGTTTACTCGTCTATATTACATCACAGAAGGAACAGCCCAAATACAACTACCTGATGGAATACATACGCTATACCCACACCATATGTATTTTATCCCTTCATTTACAGCGCACACCAATATCTGCGATTCACATTTCGAGCACTACTATTTACATATTTATGAGAATCACTACTCAGAGGATGACTGGCTGGAACACTGGGAGTTCCCATTAGAGATAGAAGCAAGCCCACTCGATTTATCTCTTTTCCAGCGTTTATGTGAAATCAATCCCCACATGAACCTTCAGAAATCAGACCCGACCACCTATGACAACAATCCTACATTGATGAGGAATTTGCTAAAAAACAGGCAAAGGGCTTTTTGTGACAAAGTAGAATCAAGAGGGATTGTGCTGCAACTGTTGTCACATTTCTTAAAATATGCCCAACCAAAGAATGAAATGGAAGACAATCGAATAACTAAAGCTGTACGGTATATCCATAAACATATTGCAGAAGAAATTGAATTAGAAAAGCTCTCGGAGATTTCTTGTCTTTCAAAAGACCATTTTATTCGGCTTTTCAAAAAAGGCATGGGCACTACTCCCTTGCAATATGTCAATCAAAAAAAAATAGAAAAAGCCCAGTTGCTTTTACTCACAGAAGAATTAGCAGTAAAAGAAATTGCATTTCAACTGGCATTTGAGGACTATTCGTATTTCAACCGACTGTTCAAGAAAATTACCGGTATGACTCCTCAGGAATATCGCCGGCTCTATTCACACTAGCCATTATAACCCCAAGAAAGAATTTTATATAGGTCCTGGATAACAGATTCATACCTTCAAAGCGCCTTTTATATTTCTTTCCCATAAACCATACGGCCCACATCCGGAAAACCTATTCCTCCAGTACCTGAAACATATAGTTTCCGACAAGAAAACATAAAAAAATGCCTGACGTTATCACCATAGCGTACAGGCATTCTTTACAACAAATAATCTAACAGGTCAGTATTTTACCTGAACTTTCATCACAAATCCCCCGCGCGGCAAACAATCCACTTCATGTACAGCCTTCTTCAAACCGGGAAGAGTCTGTATATCAAATTGATTACATTCTTTCCCATCGGCATACAAGGTGATTTCTTTGACGAGTTCCTGAATAAAACTCAAATCCACCGTCAGCGATTTTTTCCCGTTTGTTCCGTTCAGGCCGGCAATATACCAGCAGTCACCGTTTTTGCGTGCAAGTACCACATGACTGGAAGGATAACCGCTCAGTAATTTCGTATCATCCCAGACGGTGGGAAGTGAAGAGATAAACGAGCGCACTTCAGCTGGCTGGGCATAGTATCCTTCGGGATGGTCGGCCAAATGCTGCAAGGCAGATTCAAACGCAACCAGTAAAGCCAGTTCATGTCCGTTCGAAGTAAGATGCGGATGCTGAGAGTCTGTAAACGTGCAAGGTGTATAATCCATCGGCCCCACTACGTTGCGCGTAAAAGGCAGCGTACAATTATGCCATGCCGCACTGTCGGTCAGGACCTCCTTATTATTATACCATTCCGCCCCATATACTCCTTCCACCGACATCATGTGAGGATAAGTGCGCTGCCAGCCTCGCGGAATGGAAGCACCATGAAAGTTTACCATCAAATGATATTTAGCCGCATCCTCCAGAATATCCACAAAATAATTCATCGTAGCTACGCTGTCCTGGCTGAAAAAGTCTACTTTTATCCCTTTCACCCCCACAGATTCAAGCCAGGCAAATTCTTTCTGCCGCATTTCAGGCTTGTTCAGACGGTACAAAGGACCAAACGAACACCACGCGGTGGAGGAGTTATACCACAACAAAGGAGCAACTTTTTTCTGTTTTGCATAGGCCAAGGCATCTTCCACATTACCTCCGTTACCCATTTCATCCCACTCTGCATCAATCAGCATGTAAGGAAGATGAAAATCTGCCGCAAAATCAATGTATTTCTTAATCAGCTGACAATCTTTTGAGCCGTGATTGTAAGCCCAGTAAATCCATGAAACAACTCCCGGTTTAATCCAGGAGACGTCACTCAGGCGACAAGGCTCACTGACATCTGTCACTAAGGTGGACTCTACCACATCGGCCAGAGAACCGATAATGGCCACGCGCCAAGGCGAACACCATCTGCCGGAAACTTTGGACGGCTCTGCCATCTCCACTTTGTAGGTCGACTCACTGGCGGCATTGTTCAGCCAGGAGCCGCAGTTACCTTTCGCCACATTTGCTTCTGAAATAAGGGTAAAAACAGAATCTGCCACTTCAAACAATGCCGGGAATCCCCATTGTCCTGCCGTATATCCCTGCACACGTCCTTTATTTTTCAAATAGAAGTCTTCATAGGCTTGATTCAGTTTCTGTGTCCATCGGGTGATTCCTTCCTGAAAAGCAAAAGCCGTATTTTCATCGGCCACATACATTTCTTTTGCCGGCTGGGGAAATACGTAACGAAAAGCGATGCCATCATCATACACCCGAAGCTCCAAATCAAGCAATACATTCTGGGAGGTCTTGAAATGAAATATTTGCTGATTCCCTTCGTTTGTACAATGGCGGCGTTTACCCGTTATCATGGTATAATCTTCATGTATAGGAGTGACGACAGAGGAAGACACATAATTAAATTCATCGCCGGATGCAGGCTGAAGATGAAGGCCTATATTCTTGAGCTGAACTACCGGAATTGAGGCTTCTCCTTTTTTATACATAACACTCAAGCCTTTCGCCGGATGCTCCCACCTCACTCCTATCTTACCATTAGGAGAATACAAATCATTACTCGCTTCCAGGGATATGCCGAAAAAAAATGCACATACTAAAAGAATGTATGCTTTCCATGAATTAGATATTACTTGGCTACACATAGTTGTTTATCTGTTTTTATTTGACTGCAAAATTATCCGTTCTTTCAGGAAATAAATTGCATAAAAACGTTTTATACAGGACAATATCGATACACAAAGGGGATATACACTATTTTTATCAGTAAAAAATTCTCCTGATACGCTGAAAAGCGACTTTTTGAACAGCCTTATACCCTTTAACAAAACAGGACAATATGCAACAGAGCTTGATAAAGAGGAGATAACAATATAATTTTATATAAAACTTCCCCTAAAAGCGAGGATTCGAGGAAAAACTTTCTACTTTTGCAACTTGTAATTAAAAGAACTCATTTGCAGATGAAAATAAAGTTTTTGCCATTGGTTGCGGTATTCTTTGCTGCAACATCTATAATGACGTCATGTTTGGACAATGATGTGAACCAGATTACGTATACCTCAGAAACTAGTATTACGGGATTTTCATTGGGCACATTGAATATTGACCGTATAGGGAAAGACCAGAATGGAGAAGACAGTGCATACGTAGACACACTGGATTGTTCCAAGTATCCATTCACCATCAACCAAATGACAAGAGAAATCGAAAATAAAGATTCACTTCCTTACGGCACTCACATTGACAAAGTGTTAACCAGCGTGACTTATGATGCGGGCGCACTGGCCTACAGACCCAAAGGAACCGACAAAGATACTCTGTGGACTTCAACTGACTCCATTGACTTTTCAGGAGACACTTATTGCAGTTCTACGAATCCTAGCTCACCCATCGAATTTAAGGTATATTCTTACAGCGGAGCTATCGGACAAGCTTATAAAGTGAAAATTAATGTGCACCAGCAGGTACCTGACACTATTTCATGGAAGAATTTTGACAATTCTTTCAGTGCAGGCAGCTTGAGCGAGCAGAAAGCGATTTATGCCAGCGGAAAAGTATATGTGCTTGGAAAGCAGAACGGAAGAGCACACATTGAATACTCGGATGTCTCTAACGACAATCCTACCTCTTGGACTCCTGTAACAGTTAATATCACAGACATTGATACTTACTCAGCCATCGCATGGGCAGAAAACATCTATTTTCTGGCAGGCACCGTCAATAGCAAGAAGCTTTACAAACTGGATGTAGCGACCAATGAAATTACTCCTGTAGGCACAGACGTTTTTGAATTACTAATCGGTGGAAATGACGTAACAAACGAACTCTACGCTGTAAAAGGTGGAAAGAGTGGTATATATAAGGAAAATGTATGGACAGAAGATGCGAACCCGTTTACTCAATTCCAGTCAGGCAAGCCTTTCTTCTCCAACACAACTACTGCATCTTACAACAGCAACCTCACCACCACTATAGCGCTTTGCTATAATCAGGGTACTACAGCTAATGATACGACAGCATTGGTGTTCAACCGCATGTCAAGCGACAACAAATGGGAAACAAGAATGCAGAATCTTCCGCTTCCGAACCTGGAAAATGTCACGATGATTTACTATGACGGAAAACTGTATGCTTTCGGAGGAGGTTACAAAGAGATTAAGCCTTTCAGCCAGTTCTACTGTTCTACAGACAATGGACTTTGCTGGAGACCTGTCACTGAATGTATGGCTTTCCCGGCAGACTTTAGTGAACTTTATACCACACACAACAAAAATTATTCATGTGCCGTAACTCCCAAACTGGAGAACGGAACATCCCGAGGTAACTTTATCTGGATTGTATGGGAAGACGGAAGTATCTACCGAGGGCGTATCAACCGACTGGGATTCACTCCTAAATGGTAATCCACAAAACCTGAAAAACAACAAGCTATGCTATACAAAGACCAAATAGACAAGAACCGGATACCGGCACACATCGCTATCATTATGGATGGTAACGGACGCTGGGCCAAACAGCAAGGATATGCTCGTACTTTTGGACATCAGGCTGGCGCCGAAACCGTACATGTCATTGCAGAAGAAGCCGCACAGCTGGGTGTAAAATATCTGACTCTTTATACATTCTCTACTGAAAACTGGAATCGTCCGGTAGACGAAGTAGCCGCATTGATGAGTTTGCTCATGGACTCCATTGAAGAAGAAACCTTCATGAAGAACAACATCAGCTTCCGCATCATCGGCGAAACGGAAAAACTACCGGAAAATGTGCTCGCACGACTGAACAAGTGTATCGAACGCACCTCAAAGAACACGGGAATGTGTCTGACTTTAGCATTAAGCTACTCCTCTAAATGGGAAATCACGGAAGCCGTAAAAAAAATTGCCCGCAAGGTGAAAGAAGAGGCTCTTTCTCCCGAAGAAATTACAGACCAGACCATCGACCAATGCCTGGCCACCCACTATATGCCCGATCCGGATTTGTTAATCAGAACAGGCGGTGAAATCCGATTGAGCAACTACCTGCTCTGGCAGTGTGCCTACACGGAACTATATTTCTGTGACACTTTCTGGCCGGACTTCAAAGCCGAAGAGTTGTGTAAGGCTATTTGTGACTTTCAAAAAAGAGAACGCCGATTCGGCAAAACCAGTGAACAAATTTAACCAAGAACAATGCAAAACCGTTTTTCACTTATCCTATTGATTGCTGCATGTCTTTCGTCTGCTCCAATGGGGGGATATGCACAGGACAATAATACAACTGAACAAAGCGATAAACCAGTTATCCTTTACAACGGAACACCTAAAAAATATGAAATCGCCGACATCAAGGTCAGCGGAGTGAAGAATTATGAGGATTATGTCCTGATTGGAATTTCCGGTCTGGCCGTCGGACAGACTATCACTGTGCCGGGAGATGACATCACCTCAGCTGTAAAAAGATACTGGCGTCACGGTTTGTTCTCTGACGTAAAAATCACCGCGGATAAGATTGTTGACAATAAAATCTACTTGTCTATCCAGCTGACACAGCGTCCGCGTATCACCGACATCGTGATTCACGGTGTGAAGAAGAGTGAACGTGAGGATTTACAAGCTAAACTGGGCATGGCGAAAGGTACACAGATTACACCTAACTTGATTGACCGTGCCAAAATCCTGATCAAGAAGCATTTTGACGAGAAAGGTTTCAAGAATGCGGAAGTAAACATTGTGGAACGCGAGGACCCGGAAAACAAGGAACAGGTATACGTAGATGTGAACATTGACAAGAAAGCCAAAGTCAAAGTCCACAAAATTACCATTGACGGAAACGAGGTGCTGACCGACAAGAAGTTAAAGCGTGTCATGAAGAAGACCAACGAAAAAGGTAAACTGGTCAACCTTTTCCGCGCCAAGAAGTTCATCAATGAACGTTACGAAGAAGACAAACAGAAAATCATCGATAAATATAACGAGTTAGGTTACCGTGATGCACAGATTGTGGTAGACAGCGTATCGCCATACGACGAAAAAACGGTAGATGTCTACATGAAAATCTACGAAGGCCAGAAATATTACCTTCGCGACATTACCTGGGTAGGTAACACGGTATATCCTTCTGACCTGTTGAACGAACAGCTCCGCATGAAACGCGGTGATGTATATAACCAGAAGTTGCTAAACGACCGTATCTCCAACGATGAAGATGCAATCGGTAACAATTACTATAACCGTGGATATGTGTTCTATCGCCTTGACCCGGTGGAAGTAAACATTGACGGTGACTCTATCGACCTGGAAATGCGTATCACAGAAGGTCCACAGGCCAGCATCAGCCACGTACGTATCAACGGTAATGACCGCCTGTATGAAAACATCGTACGTCGTGAGTTGCGTACACGCCCGGGCGACCTCTTCAGTAAAGAAGCTCTGGAACGTTCTTACCGTGAAATTGCACAGATGGGACACTTCAACCCTGAAAATATCAAACCGGATGTACAGCCGAACTTCCAGGACGGTACGGTAGACATCAACTGGGGACTGGAGTCAAAAGCGAACGACCAGGTAGAATTCTCTGCCGGTTGGGGACAGACCGGTGTCATTGGTAAGTTGAGTTTGAAGTTTACGAACTTCTCATTTGCGAACTTGTTCCGCAAAAACGACAACTACCGCGGTATCCTGCCACAGGGTGACGGACAGACACTGACCATCAGTGGACAGACCAACGGACGCTACTATCAGTCATACAGCGTATCGTTCTTCGACCCGTGGTTTGGCGGCAAGCGACCGAACTCATTCTCTGTTTCGGCCTTCTATTCGATCCAGACCGACGTAAGCAGCCAGTATTACAACTCAGCCTACATGAACAACTACTACAACATGTTGAGCGGATACGGATACTACGGAGGTTATGGAAACTACTATTATGACAACTACGAATCCTACTACGACCCCGACAAGTCTATCAAGATGTTTGGTGTATCTGTAGGATGGGGTAAGCGTCTGCGCTGGCCGGATGACTACTTTACCTTGTCGGCTGAATTGTCTTACCAGCGATTCATGCTGAAAGACTGGAGTTACCTCTATATCAAACTGAACAACGGACAGTACATGAACACCGGTAACTGTAATAACCTGAGCTTGAACCTGACCCTGTCGCGCAACTCTACGGATAACCCGATTTTCCCGCGTTATGGTTCAGAATTCTCTGCTTCTTTGCAGATTACTCCACCGTACTCACTGTTCAGCAAGAAGGACTACTCAACTTACGGTAAAGATAACTACCACGATGCAGCCAGCATGTACAAGTGGATTGAATACCACAAGTGGAAATTCAAAGCCAAGACTTATACAGCCTTGATGGATATCCAGAAATGTCCGGTTATCATGACCCGTACAGAATTCGGTATCCTCGGTCACTTCAACAAATACAAACGTTCACCGTTTGAAACCTTCTACGTGGGAGGTGACGGTATGACAGGTTACAGCTACAACTATGCATCCGAAACCATCGCCCTCCGTGGATATGAAAACGGATCATTGACTCCATACGGAAGTGAAGGTTATGCTTATATCCGTCTGGGTGCCGAGCTCCGCTACCCGCTGATGCTGGAAAACTCTACCAGTATCTATGCACTGGGCTTCGTGGAAGCAGGTAACGCATGGAACAACGTGACCGACTTCAACCCATTCCAGTTGAAACGTTCTGCCGGATTCGGTGTACGTATCTTCCTGCCGATGATTGGTATGATGGGTATTGACTGGGCTTACGGTTTCGACAAGATTGACGGTTCAATGCAATACAGCGGAAGCCAGTTCCACTTTATCATCGGACAAGAATTCTAACACTTAAAAAAACAAAGATTATGAAGAGACTCATTTTATCCGTTATGCTGTTAGTGGCCGCCGTAGGTATGGCCTCCGCACAGAAATTCGCACTGGTAGATATGGAGTATATCCTCAAGCAGATACCTTCTTATCAACAGGCCAACCAACAGATGGAGTCACTGTCAAAGCAATGGCAAAGCCAGATTGAGGCCAAAGCCAACGAAGCGAAGAAGCTGTACGAAGATTACCAGAAAAGCGCCAACACGCTTTCTGCTACTCAGAAAACCAGCAAGGAAGAAGCTATCGTAGCCAAAGAGAAAGAAGCGGCAGAGCTTCGCAAGCAATATTTCGGACCGGAAGGTGAACTGATGAAGAAACGTCAGGAACTGATTTCTCCGATTCAGGATGCCATCTACAATGCAGTGAAAGAAATTGCTACCCAACGCGGATACGATGCCGTGATAGACCGTGCCTCGGCACAAAGCATGATTTTTGCTTCCCCACGCATTGATATAAGCAATGAGGTTCTTGCAAAATTAGGATATTCAAATTAATTTTATACATTTGCATCCGGGTGATAAGAACCCCGTTTTATACACTGAATTAATTAATAACAAATAGAAACTTGAGATTATGTTGAAGAAAATTGCTTTTTTACTTTTACTCATCGCACCGATGAGTGTATTCGCACAAAAATTTGCGCACTTTAAATCAATGGATATCATCCCGGTAATGCCGGAATACGCAAAGGCACAGACTGACATCCAGACTATGCAGAAACAATATGAAGACGAAATCAAACGTGCTTCTGACGAATTCAACAAGAAATATGCAGAATACCAGCAGGAACAGAAGAACCTGCCGCAGAACATTCAGGAACGCCGCCAGAAAGAATTGCAGGATTTGAGCGAAAAAGGCATGCAGTTCCAGCAGGATGCACAGCAGCAATTGCAGAAAGCATACGCTGACATGATGGAACCGATTTACAAGAAACTGGAAGATGCTGTACAGGCTGTAGGTAAAGCTGGTGCTTACACTTACGTATTCGACCTGAACCGCACTGATATTCCTTACATCGATGAAACTCAGTCAAAAGATATTACAAACGACATCAAGACTAAGTTGGGCATCAGCCTGACAGCAGTTCCTGCTACTCCGGCAGCTCCTGCCGCTGCACAGTAAACAGAGGCCTTTGTCGTTCTGACTTCATGTCATTCAGAGAAACATGGAAAGATTTCTCTGAATGACATTTTTCTTTTCAAAATTCTTCAACCGTTTTCCCATGTACCCGCTATCTGCTCCTCACACCGGTCCCATCGGAGTATTCGACTCCGGCTACGGAGGTCTTACCATCTTAGGAAAATTTATCGAACAACTGCCACAGTACGATTACCTGTACTTGGGAGATAATGCCCGTGCTCCATACGGCACACGCTCGTTCGAAGTGGTCTACGACTTCACCCTACAGGCTGTCAAGAAATTATTTGAACTGGGCTGCCCGCTGGTCATCCTGGCCTGCAATACGGCTTCTGCCAAGGCCCTTCGCAGCATCCAGCAGAACGACCTTCCCCACATGGATCCTACCCGCCGCGTATTGGGAGTCATCCGCCCCACGGTGGAATGTATCGGCGAAATCACCCGCAACGGACACGTAGGTCTGCTGGCCACAGCCGGTACCGTACGCTCCGAATCCTATCCGCTGGAGATTAAAAAGATTTTTCCGGACATTCAGGTCACAGGAATGGCCTGCCCCATGTGGGTGCCACTGGTAGAGAACAAGGAATACGACGGTGACGGAGCCGACTATTTCGTCAAGAAATACATTGACACTATCCTGCAGAAAGACCCGGACATCGACACCCTGATTTTAGGCTGTACGCACTATCCCCTGCTTCTGCAAAAGATACGGCAATACACCCCCTCGCATATCCGGCTGGTGACACAAGGCGAGTATGTAAGCGAAAGCCTGAAGGACTATCTGTCGCGTCATCCGGACATGGACGCACGCTGCTCCAAGAACAAGCGGCGGGAGTTTCTCACCACAGAGTCGGTCGAGAAATTTCGGGAATCGGCTTCGGTATTCTTACACTGCACAGACGTACATGTACGCAACATCCAACTTGAATAAAACAAAAATGGTCCGCCTCTGAATTTTCTTACAAAGACGGACCATTCTTTTGTTTTATATGACTCGACTTCTATTCAGCCACAAAAGTCGCGTGCTGCACATTCCGGCTATCCGGACCTACCATCACTTCAAACTCTCCCGGTTCATATCCATATTCCAGACGAGAGTTATAATACTTCAAATCATCCTCATCGAGCACAAATTCTACATTCTGTGTCTCTCCCTTTTTAAGGGCCACACGGCGGAAAGCTTTCAACTCCTTCACCGGGCGGGAGATTTCCGCATACACATCGTGAAGGTACAGCTGCACAATCTCTACTCCATCACACTCACCGGAATTGGTTACAGGCACGGTTACCTTCAACTGCCCGCCCTTGGCCATACGCTCCGCACTCAACTGCAAATTACCATAACGGAAGGTCGTATAACTCAAACCATAGCCAAAAGGATAAAGCGGTTCATTACTCTGGTCGATGTAATTGCTGCCATAACGGTTGAAAGTAGTGTCATCCGTATCCGGACGACCCGTGTTCAGGTGATTATAATAAAGCGGCAACTGTCCCACCGCACGTGGGAAACTCGTAGTCAGCTTGCCCGAAGGAGACACGTCACCAAACATCACATCGGCAATGGCATCGCCCGCTTCACTGCCGGCAAACCACACGTTCAGGATAGCCGGTACATGCTCAGACTCCCAGCACAAATCCAGCGGACGGCCGGTAAACAAAGCCAGTACCACCGGCTTTCCGGTAGCCACCAGTGCCTTCAACAAATCTTTCTGCGCATCCGGAATCTGAATGTCTGTACGAGAAGAAGACTCCCCGCTCATCTCGGCACTCTCACCTAATGCGGCCACAATCACATCGGCCGAAGCCGCCACGCGCAAAGCCTCAGCCCGCAACTGACGGTCATCACCACGTGTCAGCGGACGAGGTTCGACCGCCCCTTTCTCTATATGCTCACTATAATACACGTTGCTTCCTTTGGCATAAGAAACCGTAGCCTTATCACCTACCGCACGACGAAAAGCCTCGTACATCGTCACATGGTGGTCTGTCTGACAATCCATATTCCACGTGCCGCACATATTGTTCTGCGCATCGGCCATCGGTCCAATCAATGCAATGCGTCCCTTTTTCTGCAAAGGCAACAACTGCCCCTCGTTCTTCAACAGCACAAACGTTTCAGCCGCAATCTCACGTGCCGCTTTACGATTCGCCTCCATAAACAGTTCCTTACGGCCTCGAAGCGTATCACAATACTTATAAGGATTCTCAAACAATCCTAACTTATACTTGGCTTCCAGTACCCGACGGCAAGCCTCGTCAATCCGCTCCTGCGTCACGGCCTTCTCCTTCAGTGAAGCTTCCAGCGTATGCAAGAAACCATGCGCCACCATATCCATGTCCGTTCCCGCATTCAACGCCCGTGCAGAGGCCTCCTTCAAATCGGCCACCCCATGAGTCTTCATCTCACCAATCGAATTGTAGTCGGTCACCACAAAACCCGTGAATCCCCATTCCTTGCGGAGCAAATCCGTCAACAGCCATTTGTCGGCTGTAGCAGGTACCCCGTTGATGGTATTGAACGAACTCATCACCGAGCCTACTCCGGCTTCCACCGCACCCTTATAAGGAGCCAGGTACACATTATACATCAGGTTGCGACTCATATCCACCGAATTGTAGTCACGTCCCGATTCCGAAGCTCCATACAGCGCAAAGTGCTTCACACAGGCCATGATTTCATTGTTCTGCTTCATGCCGTCACCCTGATAACCGCGCACATACGCCCCAGCCATCAGCGCACCAAGGTACGGGTCTTCCCCACTTCCTTCTGCAATACGTCCCCAGCGGGCATCCCGGCAGATGTCTACCATCGGACTGAATGTCCAGCTGATTCCATCGGCACTGGCTTCCGTGGCAGAAATGCGTGCCATGCGCGCTACCGCCGCCGTATCCCAGCTACAAGACAGAGCCAGCGGAATCGGGAAAATAGTTTCATACCCGTGAATCACATCGGCACCCACTATCAGAGGAATTCCCAGACGAGTTTCCTCCACCGCCATACGCTGCATCTGGTAAATCTTATTTACCCCCTTCACATTGAAAAAGCCGCCGACCTCTCCAGCCCGGATAGCATCTGCCATCTTGCTGTTCTTCACTGCGCCCGACACCAAGTCATTTCCTGCAGGCAGGTTCAGCTGCCCCAACTTTTCCTGCAAGGTCATCCTTCCCATCAGGTCACTGATAAAGCGGTCCATCTCCGCATCCTTTCCTCCGGAATTCGGCGAAGAACATCCTGCCATCGTGAAAAGCAGGGCCCCCGCCCTTACAAACTGACTTATTTTTCCCATAGATACCGTAATTTTTAGAATTCGTTCTTCCAAAAATATCAATTTTTCAAACAAAACGAGCCAGAAATACGAGGTTTATTTTCGCACCAACAGAACACAAGTACGTTTTCAAAAAACGCAAGTACATTCGAAATGAAACGCAAGTGCGTCTTACGTCAAACGAACTTGCGTTTCAAACAAAACTCTTTGGCGTTCTCTTCCAAACGCTTCAACGTTTCCCAAAGTAGCCGAAAAAGCCGGAAAAATCAGCAGGGAACCGCTTTTTTCATACCAAAATCATGGATATTCAATAAAAAGACTTACTTTTGCGAAAGATTTTGCCCTTGTAGTTCAACGGATAGAATAGAAGTTTCCTAAACGTATGTTCTTCCAAACAGGGGCAAAAATAGTAAA
>NZ_DBEXBB010000183.1:0-4670 GCF_048170425.1 Phocaeicola sp. | reverse complement strand
TAAGGGGTTTATTATATATTTGCTATGGATATGCGAAAACTGAAAGGCTTATATGCGGCTTTGTGGGGCTTGCTGGTGGTGTGTTTGCTCAGCGGCTTTCCGCGGAGAGGAATGGCTCGTGACAATGCTCCGGCCCTTCTGGAAAAGCCTGTCGTGGCCGATTCTATTTTGGAGCATATGTTTCATTCGGCTTCCATCTATTCGCATGAGGTGAAGGGATACAAAGGGGACTTGTATCTGAAAGGTCATTTGAAAGTGCATAAGCAGAACCGGATTATTAGATATGTGCCTTCCATGTTTCGTCTGGAGAAGGGAGTAAATGATTATTTTCACGAATCAATTAGTGAACTTCAATATACGGCTCCTGCAATTATTGACCGGAAGGTAAGAGCTGTATCTTCGACTTTTTCCAGTAATAAGGGACAAATATTTGATATAATAGATTACATGAAGTTCAATATTTATGCCCCTTCTTTGATGGGAAACAGAATTCTTTCACCTTTGAACAGAAAGGCGCTGGTACATTATCGTTATATGCTTGAAGGGATAGAGCACCGCTTGGGAGGAGAACTTTATTGTATCCGCGTGGAACCTCGCTATCGGAGTACGCAACTGGTAGAAGGTTTTTTGTGGCTTTCTTCTGCTGACTGGACTATTCGGAAAATGAATCTCAGGGGACGTTATGACCTGATACATTTTCAGTTGAACATGCAGATGGGGGAAGAGGAGACGACGAAATATCTTCCCGTATTGCTGAATCTTGATTTGAATTTTAAGTTCCTGAAAAATCACCTGGAGATGAAATATACGGGGTGGATGAAATATTCATCGGTTGTTTATCGTAAGCCGGGAGAGGAGTGGATTGTTAAGAAAACGAACGATCACAATCTGTCGAATTCTTATACCTTGTCGTGTGATACAAGTCGGTTGGTCGTGGAACGCGATTCGTTTAACCGTATCCGTCCGATTCCTTTATCGGCTTATGAAGATTCTCTTTATCGTTCGGCGGACGAGCGTCGTCTTCAGCGTGAGGTGGATACGATAAATGTGGAGCCCACAAAACTGAAGAAGAACATGGTGTTTCTTGGTCAGTTAGGAGATGCCTTGATTAGCAGTTATGACATAGATATGTCCAAGGTGGGAAGCATTAACTGTTCTCCGATTATCAACCCGTTGCTGGTTAGTTATAATCATCGGAACGGAATATCCTACCGTCAGGTGTTCAAGTACAATAAACTTTTTCATGACGGACGCTTGTTGCGTATTGCTCCTCAGATAGGTTACAACTTTACGAAAAAAGAGCTTTATGCCAAAGCGGATGTGGAGTATATCTACAATCCACGTAAGCTGGGCTCTATTGAGATACATGGAGGGAATGGTAACCGGATTTATAGTAGTGTGGTGCTTGACCAGCTAGCACAGATTCCGGACAGTGCATTTACATTTGATGGGCTGGAACTGGATTATTTTAAGGATGTATATGTGGATGTGTCACACAATATAGAATTGTGCAACGGTTTGAAATTGGGCACGGGTATAGCGATGCACTGGCGATATACAAAGAGTACGCCGGAGGTAGAAGCACGTGTGCGTTCCAGTTATAATAGTTTCGCTCCCCGTATCCGTCTGGAATGGACACCTGGTATGTATTACTATATGAATGGCAATCGAAAGATAAATGTAGGTTCTTATTTCCCGACTTTTATGCTGGATTACGAACGGGGTGTCAGGGTTTTAAAAAATTCGGGAACATACGAGCGTATCGAAGGTTCGGTAGAGCAGGTTATCCGTCTGAAGAATGTCCGTTCATTGGCTTATCATGTAGGAGCCGGTATGTTTACTAACCAGTCGGACATGTATTTTGTGGATTACGTACATTTTGCTAACCTGAACCTTCCTCAGGGTTGGAATGACGACATCGGAGGTACGTTTCAAATGCTGGATGGCCGTTGGTACAATGCTTCCAGTCATTACATTCGGGGTAATATGACCTTCGAAGCACCTTTCATTCTTTTGTATCCGGTTACCCGCTTGTTGTCGTTCATACAGAAGGAGCGTATTTATGCCGGTATTCTTTTCATGCCACACCTGAATCCTTATTTGGAGTTCGGTTACGGTTTTGCCACCCATTTGTTTGATGCTGGTATCTTTATCGGAAATGAAAAAGGTAAATTTACCTCCGTGGGATGTAAATTTACCTTCGAGTTATTCAATAATAAATGATATTTTCGCGTGATGTTTACACCAGTTCGTCTGATATGTATCCTTGTGGAAGCAGACGACAGTTGTATCCTGAAGCCATGATTTCTCCATAGGCTCCCGCAGAGCGCAGGGCAATCAGGTCGCCACGATGTACCTTGTTCAGGTCGATAGCCTTTCCGAACACATCAGATGATTCGCAGATTGGACCTACCACATCGTATGTTTCTACAGGTTCCTCAGAGGTCAAGTTTTCTATCTTGTGATAAGCCTGATACAGGGCCGGGCGGATCAGGTCAGTCATACCTCCGTCTACGATGGCAAACTGCTTGTTGGTACCTTGTTTCACGTAAATTACTTGTGTGATGAGGCTGCCACACTGGCCTACTACAGCACGTCCTAATTCAAAATGAAGTGTTTGTTGTGGACGCAGGCGCAAGTGCTTGTGATATGTGGCAAAATATTCCGCAAAGTCAGGAATTGGCTGGCGGTTGGGGTGCGCATAGTCAATACCCAGGCCACCTCCCACGTTAATATGCTCTACGATAATCTGGCGGGCAAAGAGTTTTTCCTGTAACTCGTTTACGCGGTTACAGAGCGCCACAAAGTCGCCCATGTCCAGAATCTGTGAACCAATGTGGAAGTGCAGTCCTACGAACTTCACGTTTTTCATTTCCAGGGCCAGGTCAATTACGCGGTCCATGTCTTGTATGCTGATACCGAATTTATTCTCTGCCAGTCCGGTAGTGATGTTGGCATGTGTATGAGCGCCTACATCTGGATTGATGCGGAAAGCCACGCGGGCAATCTTGTTCTTTGCTGCAGCCAGCCCGTTGATAACTTCCAGTTCAGGAATAGACTCTACATTGAAGCAGAAAATGTCATAATCCAGTCCAAGATTGATTTCCTTGTCTGTTTTTCCAACTCCGGCATATACTATTTTGCTGGCAGGGAATCCGGCCTTGATGGCAGCTTTGATTTCGCCGCCGCTTACGCAGTCAGCTCCTAGTCCGCTTTCACGGATGATGCCTAATATTTTAGGGTTGGCATTGGCTTTCACCGCATAATGTACACAGAATTTATTGTATTTTCCAGCTTCCTCCTTGATTTTGTCTAAAGTCTCACGAAGCAGATTCGTATCATAATAGTAAAATGGGGTTTCCAGTTTCCGTAACTGTTCTATTGGAAATTTAGCTTTCATAAAACGAGTTTAGTTGTGATTGTTGTTATATTAGAAGAATAAAAAAGGCGGTGATGCGGTTTTTACTGACCGTATCCTCCGCCTTTAATTATTATAAAAGGTTGCCTTTTATTTCTGGTTGCCGTTGAAAAGCACGTTGCTCAAAGATTGCAGAGCCTGCTTCTTGTCCGATTCACGAATCAGGAAAGAAATGTTGTAGTTGCTTCCGCCGAATGAAATCATACGTACCGGAATCTCACGCATTGCATCCAGAGCTTTAGCTTCGAAACCTACGTTTTCCCATTCCAGATCACCCACCACACAAACGATGCACATGTCATGGTCTACCGTTACCGTACCGTATTTCTTCAGGTCGTTTACGATTTCATTCAAATGCTTCGTGTTGTCAATTGACATTGATACACCCACTTCAGAAGTACATACCATGTCAATCGGAGTCTGGTAGCTTTCAAAGATTTCAAATACCTTGCGGAGGAAACCGTGAGCCAGCAGCATACGGCTTGACTTAATCTTGATAGCCGTGATGTTATCTTTGGCGGCTACTGCCTTGATTTTACCTTTTTCCGTATCGTTAGAAATCAATGTACCCGGAGCTGTCGGTTCCATGGTGTTCAGCAAACGTACCGGAATGTTGGCATATTTAGCCGGCTGGATACAAGTAGGATGCAGAATCTTCGCACCGAAGTAAGCCAGCTCAGCAGCTTCTTCAAAGTGAAGCTGGCGTACCGGAGAAGTCTTGTCTACCACGCGCGGGTCGTTGTCGTGCATACCATCGATGTCTGTCCAGATCTGGATTTCAGAAGCATTGATGGCAGCTCCAATCAAAGAAGCCGTGTAGTCACTTCCTCCACGCTGCAGGTTGTCGATTTCACCGTATGCGTTGCGGCAGATGAATCCCTGAGTAATATAGATTTCATATCCTGGGTTAGCTTCCAGTTGTGCCGACAACTTTTCGCGGATGTAAGTCAGGTCCGGTTCGCTGTTCTTGTCAGTGCGCATGTATTCCAGTGCCGGAATCAATGTTGCGTTTACGCCCTGCTCGCACAAGTAGTTAGTCACCATGTTGGTAGAGATGATTTCTCCCTGAGCCAGGATGACTTTTTCTTCAAATAAAGTAAATATGTCTTT
Source organism: Phocaeicola sp. (assembly GCF_048170425.1). GTDB lineage: Bacteria > Bacteroidota > Bacteroidia > Bacteroidales > Bacteroidaceae > Phocaeicola. The sequence continues at coordinate 142 of NZ_DBEXBB010000183.1, read as the reverse complement.
CGTGTAAGAACGAATGTAATCGAATACAGATTTTACGAAATCCAGTGTCTTCTGTTTATATTCTTCGGTAGAATACAATTCATCAATGTGCTGTTTGTATTTTGCTTCCAGTCTATTGATGATTTCATTTGCACCTTCTGGA
>NZ_DBEXBB010000182.1:0-2649 GCF_048170425.1 Phocaeicola sp. | reverse complement strand
CTTTCACACATTTGAATTACCAATGATTTTGATTGTTTTTGTTGAACTTCGGATTGGATACGAAACACGTTCCAGCTTCCTTTTTGCATTATTCTGAGTACAAAAGTAAGTGTTTTTTGTTATAAACACGAATAAATGCGGACTTTTTTTGCGCTTTCTACCCCCGGATTAAAAGAATTGTGCTAAATTAGCGTTGAAAATACAATTTAATTGACACATTAACTCTTATGAAAAAAGTTATTTTTACAGAAAAGGCTCCGGCTGCAATCGGCCCGTACAGCCAGGCGGTAGAAGTGAACGGCATGGTATTCTTGTCAGGCCAGATTCCGGTAAATCCGGCTACTGGCGAAGTAGTAGAAGGTGGAATCACTGAACAGACTACGCAGGTATTCGAAAATATCAAGAACGTCCTTGCGGAAGCCGGACTGACAACTGCCAACGTAGTAAAAACCACTGTTTTCCTGGCAGATATGGCACTGTTTGGTGAAATGAATGCCGTATATGCCAAGTATTTCGAAGGTGATTATCCTGCCCGCTCTGCCGTGGCAGTCAAAGCTTTGCCGAAAGGAGTGCTGGTAGAAATAGAAAGTATCGCGGTAAGATAACCGTAAAGCGGAGCAGGCTGCCAGGAAAACATAATGACTTTGCGGCCTGCTCCGAAATCGTTTAACAGGAAATTTTGTGACAATGCAACTGAACATGCGTACAATTTGGGGAGAGAATAAATGGAAACTGGCTACATTCATACTGGCCATTCTGACAGTAACAGCTTCGGTATTATACATTTACAGATATGAGCCTTTTACGTCTGGGCTGGAAGTTGCAGACGAACTAGGAGGAAATATCTTTCCGGTGACCATCCTTTCCACAGCTACGACCGATGCCAAGCTGATTGTACCGGCAGACAGTACCTATTTGGGAAATCCCAAATCGTGTATCGGCATTAAAATACGCAGTCCGCATACCAACAGCAAACTCCACATAGAGCTGGCAGAGACCCCTTTCTTTGCCCATTCGGTTTCTGAGTTCATTCTGCCGGAGTCGGGAAAAGAGTACCTGGTTTTTCCGGATGTGATATGGAATTATCAGGCTTTGCTGGAGAATACGCAGGCCATACCTGTCACCGTGTCCATCCAAGCAAAGATAAACAACAACCGGGTGTATTCGACAGTACATACATATTCTGTACGCAGCATCAACGAATGTCTGTTGGGCTACATCGACAGTAAAATGAAATTTCATGACACGGGAGAATTCTTTGCGGCTTACGTAAACGAAGACAATCCCAACATCAGCCAAGTGCTTCGTGATGCACTGGATTCACGCATTGTCAACCGTTTCTGGGGCTACCAGAGTAAGGATCCGAAAGTGGTGGATAAGCAGGTGTATGCCCTGTGGTATGTCTTGCAAAAGAGAGGGTTCAAATACAGTTCCATCAGCAACAGCAGCCTGTCGTCCAATGTGGTCTTTACCCAGCGCGTACGTACGTTTGACGATGCCTTGCAATCGGCGCAGATTAACTGTGTAGACGGAAGCGTACTGTTTGCTTCTTTGCTGAAAGCCATTAACATCAATCCGATTCTGGTGCGTGTGCCGGGCCACATGTTTGTGGGTTATTATACAGACCGTATGCACCGTGAAATTCACTTTCTGGAAACGTCTATGATTGGTGACGTAAACCTGGATGACTTTTTCCCTGAAGAAAAACTTGACTCGACAATGGCGGGAAAATCGCAGGAAAGCGTATCGAGATTCATGTTCGAAAAATCCAAGGAATACGCTACCCGCATTTACAATGAGAATAAGGACCTGATTCATTCGGGCAAGGTGAACTACATGTTCCTGGAGATAGACAAGGCTACCCGCGCATACGTACAGCCCATTGCTGCCAAATAAGACCTCAATCTCATGAAACTGATTTATCTTTATCATAGCGGCTTCGCCTTGCTGGGCGAAGGTTACACGCTTATTCTTGACTATTTCGAAGACTCCGTGTCGGCCGAAAAAGGCATCGTGCACGAAGAGCTTCTTTCACGTGAAGGACGGTTGTATGTGCTTTCCAGCCATGCACATGCCGACCATTTTAACCGGCAGATACTTTCCTGGAAAGCCCTTCGACCCGACATCGTGTATCTGCTTTCAGCCGACATTCCTCTTTCTGCCCGGGACAAAGAAAACGGAAACTTCCATACATTAACGAAAGGAGACACCTATCGTGATGAGTATCTCACCGTGCGGGCTTTCGGCTCGACGGACATAGGCATCTCTTTTTTAGTGCAGACACCAGAAGGAACTACCGTGTTCCATGCCGGCGACCTGAACAACTGGCACTGGATGGACGAAAGTCCGGAGGAGGAATGGAAAAGAGATGAAGCTTTTTTCCTTCGTGAGCTGGAAGACATTGCTGCATGCATAAAAAAAATGGACGTAGTGTTGTTTCCTGTCGACCCACGGCTGGGAAAGGAATACATGCGCGGGCCTTTACAATTTGTGAAACGAATAAAAACGGCTATATTTGTACCGATGCATTTTGACGAGGCCTTTGAGAAGGCTGCGGCTTTTGCTCCTTTGGCTGCTTCAGAAGGAACACAAGTTCTTACCCCTGCCCGTCGCGGCCAGACACTGAATTTAGAGACTACTATATCAATT
>NZ_DBEXBB010000181.1:0-9203 GCF_048170425.1 Phocaeicola sp. | reverse complement strand
AAATTAAAAGCGTTTCTTCAGTTAATAGTTAAATGACTTATCTGTTTATATAAAATGGAAGTAATTAAAACAGCGATAGAGGGTGTGGTGATTATTGAGCCACGCATTTTTAAGGATGCCAGAGGGTATTTCTTTGAATCGTTCTCTCAACGGGAGTTTGAAGAAAAAGTGGGCAAAATCAATTTTGTACAGGACAACGAGAGTATGTCGTCCTACGGGGTGATGCGCGGACTGCATTTCCAGCGTCCGCCTTACACTCAGAGCAAACTGGTGCGCTGCGTGAAGGGTGCGGTACTGGACGTAGCGGTGGACATCCGCAAAGGGAGTCCAACTTACGGACAGCATGTGGCCGTAGAACTGACAGAAGAAAACCATCGCCAGTTTTTTGTGCCGAGGGGGTTTGCACACGGGTTTGCCGTACTGAGCGAGACGGCCATCTTCCAGTATAAATGTGACAACTTCTATCACCCGGAAGCGGACGGTGGTATCAGCATCCTGGATGATTCGCTGGGCATCGACTGGCGTATCCCGACCGAACAGGCCATTTTGAGCGAGAAAGACACCAGGCATCCGCTGTTGAAGGATTTTGATTCGCCATTCGACTATCATGTTTCACTGTATTAATTCTTTACGATTATGACAACTTTCAAACGCAACATACTGATTACCGGCGGTGCCGGATTTATTGGCAGCCACGTGGTGCGCCTGTTCGTGAACAAGTATCCGGAATACCGTATCATCAACCTGGACAAGCTGACGTATGCAGGGAACCTGGCGAACCTGAAGGACATTGAAAACCAGCCGAACTATGTGTTCGTAAAGGCGGACATCTGCGATTATGAGAAGATGCAGGAGCTGATGCAGCAGTATCACGTGGACGGCATCATCCACTTAGCAGCAGAAAGCCACGTAGACCGCAGCATCAAGGATCCGTTTACTTTTGCTCGTACGAACGTGATGGGTACGCTCTCGCTGCTACAGGCGGCCAAGGTGTACTGGGAAAGTCTGCCGGAAAAGTATGAGGGCAAGCGTTTCTATCATATCTCTACCGACGAGGTGTACGGGGCGCTGGAGCTGACACATCCGGAGGGCATCGAGCCGCCGTTCACTACCACGGCTTCATCGTCGGAACATCACCTGGCGTACGGGAAGGATTTCTTCTACGAGGACACGAAATACAATCCGCACAGCCCCTACTCTGCCAGCAAGGCGAGCAGTGACCACTTTGTGCGGGCATTCCACGACACGTACGGTATGCCGACCATCGTGACGAACTGTTCGAACAACTACGGGCCGTATCAGTTCCCGGAGAAGCTGATTCCGCTGTTCATCAACAACATCCGTCACCGCAAGCCGCTGCCTGTATACGGCAAGGGGGAAAACGTGCGCGACTGGCTGTATGTGGTGGACCATGCACGGGCCATCGACGTGATTTTCCACAACGGGAAGACGGCGGAGACGTATAATATCGGCGGGTTCAATGAGTGGAAGAACATCGACATCATCAAGGTGGTGATTAACACGGTGGACCGTCTGCTGGGCCGCAAGGAGGGTGAAGACATGGATTTGATTACGTACGTAACCGACCGTCTGGGTCACGACATGCGTTATGCCATCGACTCTACGAAGCTGCAAAAGGAACTGGGCTGGGAACCGAGCCTGCAGTTTGAAGAAGGCATCGAGAAAACCGTACGCTGGTACCTGGATAACCAGGAATGGATGGACAACGTAACGAGCGGGGACTACCAGAAGTATTATGACAGCATGTACAATGGGAAATAAGATTAAAAAGTAAATTAACATAACTCTTCTTTCTTCACCATGAAAAGATATTGCCAGACACTGGAACTCTATGACGACAAGGAGCTGATTGAGGCCTACGTGGCGGAACATGCGCACGTGTGGGAAGAGGTGAAAGCGGGTATCCGCGAGGTAGGTATCACGGACATGCAGATTTACATTGACGGGAACCGACTGTTCATGATCATGGATACCACGGATGAATTCGATATGGAACGGGATTATGCCCGACTGGCTACCCTACCCCGTCAGGCGGAATGGGAAGCGCATATGGCGAAGTTCCAGAAAGCGGCTCCGGGAGCGACCTCGCAGGAGAAATGGAAGCTGATGACACGGATATTTAAACTGTAAAGAGTGAATAATGAATAATTAAAAACGAGTGGATGGCCTCATTCTGCATTATTCATTATTAATTTTTCATTATTAATCGGATTACATGAAAAAGTTATTGTCATTGCCACCGAATCTGGTGGAGTGTTTTCACGATATTATGCATGCGGACCGCAAGGAGTGGTTCTGCACGTCGGACCCGGTGGGACGAAAGCTGGGTTCGGGAGGCGGTACGGCCTGGCTGCTGAATGCCTGCCGGGAGGAAGAGGACAAGGAAGCCGCACTGGGTGACTGGCTGGCACGGGAGAAGCGTATCTTGCTGCATGCGGGGGGACAGAGCCGCCGTTTGCCGGGATATGCGCCTTCGGGTAAGGTATTGACGCCGATTCCGGTGTTCCGCTGGGCACGGGGGCAGAAGCTTACACAGGATTTGCTTTCATTGCAATTACCATTGTATGAGGAAATCATGGAACGGGCGCCGGAAGGACTGCGTACGCTGATTGCGAGCGGCGACGTGTACATCCGGGCCACAGAACCGCTACAGGAGATTCCGGATGTGGACGTGGTGTGCTACGGCTTGTGGGTGGACTCGGAACTGGCGAAGAACCACGGGGTGTTCGTGTCGTCACGGAAGGAGCCGGAGAAGCTGGACTTCATGCTGCAAAAGCCCAGCGTGGAGGAAATGGGCAAGCTGATGCAGGATTACCTGTTCCTGATGGACATCGGTATCTGGCTGCTGAGCGACCGGGCTATCGAGCTGATGGTGAAACGTTCTACCGACAAGGAAGGGGGCGTGAAATTCTATGACATGTATTCGGAGTTCGGACTGGCGCTGGGGGCGCATCCGCGCATCGTAGACGAGGAGTTGAACGGGCTGAAAGTGGCCATCCTGCCGCTGCCGGGCGGAGAATTCCACCACTACGGCACGAGCCGTGAGATGATTTCGTCGACGCTGGCGGTGCAGAACTGCGTGACGGACCAGCGGGCAATTATGCACCACAAGGTGAAGCCGCATCCGGCGGTGTTCGTGCAGAATGCGGAGATGGAGTTTCCGCTGACGGCGGACAATGCGGAGGTGTGGGTGGAAAACAGCCACGTGGGCAGGAACTGGACGCTGCACAGCCGGAACATCATCACGGGGGTGCCGCGCAACGGCTGGGCGCTGAACGTGCCCGAAGGGGTGTGCGTCGACGTGGTGCCGATGGGCGAACGGGAGTTTGCCGCGCGTCCGTACGGCTTTAACGATAAATTCAAAGGGAGCCTGAAGGAGGCTTCTACAACATACCTGGGCCGTCCGGTAACGGAATGGCTGGCGGAAAGAGGTCTGACAGCGGACGGAATTCAGGGCTGTGAGGACTTGCAGTCGGCAGCGATTTTCCCGGTGACGGACTCGATAGAAGACTTGGGCACGGTGCTGCAATGGATGACAGACGGCGGACAGGGTGAAGCCGGAAAGGCTATCTGGATGAAGGCACGCAAGGTTTCGGCCGACGAGATTTCGGCGTATGCCAACCTGCGACGGCTGTTCGCCCAGCGGGAGGTGTTCCGCAAGGAGAACTGGAGCCTGCTGGCCAAGAACCAGGAACGGAGCGTGTTCTATCAAGTGGACTTGCAGGAGGCGGCTGAAGCGTTCGCCAAAGGATGCATCGCCTTGCCGGATGAACTGCCGGAGGGGTCTCCTCTGCTGAAGCGAATCAGCGACGCGATGTTCCGCGCAAAGGTATGCGAACTGGAGGGTAAGCCGGAAGCGAAGGAACTGGAGGCTCGGGCGTTTGGACTGATGCGGCAGGGACTGACCAGCACAATGGATTATCGTCAGCAGCCGAAGCTCTCAGTGTATGCGGATCAGATTGTGTGGGGACGCAGCCCGGTGCGCATTGACATTGCGGGGGGATGGACGGATACCCCACCCTACAGCCTGATGGAGGGTGGAAATGTGGTGAACCTGGCCATTGAACTGAACGGGCAGCCGCCGCTCCAGGTGTACGTGAAGCCGTCGAAGGACTACCGGATTACGCTACGCTCGATTGACCTGGGGGCTATGGAGGTGGTTTCCACGTACGAGGAGTTGCAGGATTTCAGCAAGGTGGGCTCGCCGTTCTCGATTCCCAAAGCGGCACTAGTGCTGGCGGGATTTCATCCGGATTTCTCCGTGGAACGGTTTGCTTCGCTGGAAGCACAGCTGAAGGCGTTCGGCACGGGTATCGAGGTGACGTTGCTGTCGGCCATTCCGGCAGGTTCGGGACTGGGTACCAGCTCGATTCTGGCGGCCACGGTGCTGGGGGCGCTGAATGACTTCTGCGGTCTAAACTGGGACAAGCAGGGCATCGGCAGCCGTACGCTGGTGCTGGAACAGTTGCTCACCACGGGGGGTGGCTGGCAAGACCAGTACGGGGGTGTGCTGCACGGGGTGAAACTGTTGCAGACGCAGCCGGGATGGCATCAGGAGCCGAAGGTGCGCTGGCTGCCGGACTATCTGTTCACGAGCGACGAGTACCGTAAATGTCATTTATTGTATTACACGGGCATTACGCGCACGGCCAAGGGAATTCTGGCAGAGATTGTGAAGGGGATGTTCCTGAACTCGAACCGTCACCTGCACTTGCTGGAGCAGATGAAGGGGCATGCCATGGATATGTACGATGCCATCCTGCGGAATGACTTTGAGGAGACGGGACGACTGATACGAAAGACATGGATGCAGAACCAGCGGCTGGATGAAGGCACGAACCCGCCGGCTGTACAGGCCTTGACGGAACGGATTGACGACCTCTGCCTGGGATACAAGTTGCCGGGTGCCGGTGGCGGTGGTTATCTGTACATGATGGCGAAAGACCCGGATGCGGCCGTACGTATCCGTCAGATTTTAACGGAGAGCCGGGCGAACGACCGGGCACGCTTCGTAGAGATGAGTTTATCAAACAAGGGACTGGAAATCAGTAGAAGTTGACATGGAAAAGATTGGATTGGTAAGGACCAGGGATGGAAGGAGTTTTCTGGTTCCTTTTATTTTGATTACATCGCTCTTCTTTCTGTGGGGAGTGGCGCACAGCATTCTGGATGTGCTGAACAAGCATTTTCAAGATACGTTGGAGATTACCCGCACACGCTCGGCGCTGATTCAGGCAGTGGTGTACGGAGGCTATTTTATCATGGCATTGCCGGCAGGACGGATTATCCGCCGCTTCGGCTATCGCACGGGGGTGCTGACGGGGCTGGTGCTGTATGGCATCGGGGCTTTGCTGTTCATCCCGGGAGGTCGGATTCAGTCGTTTGAGTTTTTCCTGCTGGCGTTGTTTGTCATCGGTTGCGGGCTGACCTGTCTGGAAACGGCCTCGAACCCGTATGTAACGGTGCTGGGCGAACCGGAAGGCAGCGAACGGCGTATCAACCTGGCACAGTCGTTCAACGGGCTGGGCTGGATTTGCGGTCCGCTGGCGGGGGGATTTTTCCTTTTTGCCGGAGGAGGTGACGTAACGACACCGTATGCGGTGCTGGGTACAGTGGTGCTACTGATTGCGGTGGTCTTCTCGCGGGTGAAACTGCCGGAAATCGGACAGGAAACAGAAGGCGGACAAGCGGAAGGCAGCGGGAAATCGCTGTGGAAGACGGCTTCGTTCACGGTCGGGCTGTTGTCGCTCTTCCTTTATGTGGCGGCACAAACGGGCATCAACAGTTTCTTTATCAATTATGCCACGGAAAATGCAGGGGTTTCGGCTCACAAAGCTTCGGTATGGCTGTCGTTCGGAGGGATGGGACTGTTCATGGCCGGACGTATGGGCGGAAGCTGGCTGATGCGCTTTGTAAAAGGAGAAAAGGTGCTGACAGTATGTGCCGCAGGGGCACTGGTGTGCATGGCTACGGTGATTCTGCTGCCGGGGAAAGTGGGCTGGTATTTCCTGCTGCTGTGCTTTTTATGTGAATCGATTATGTTTCCTACCATTTTTTCCCTATCTTTGCGCCATGTAGGCACATATACTAAACAAGCTTCTTCTTATCTGATTATGTCGATTGTAGGAGGGGCTGTCGCTCCCTTGTTGATGGGATTCATTGCCGACCATGTCTCCATGGCAGTGGGCTTTATTGTACCGCTGGTCTGCTTTGCAGAAATTCTAGGGTTTGCAGCAAGATACAAGAAACTATCGTAACTTTTTTCTAATATACACATAGGTAACTGATTACTAATCAAAAACGACATAAACTCATGTTGAAGCTCAAGGAGATTAAAATCATCGAATCGAAAAAAGAACTGGAAGCCCTTCCTGAAGGGAAGCTGCTGATTAATACCATTAACGCACATTCGTATAATACAGCGCTGAAAGATACGTTCTTTGCCGAAGCATTGATAAAAGGAGACGTACTGATTCCTGATGGAGCAAGTATTGTCATGGCTTGCCGGAAGCTGAAGGCGAAAAGTCAGCCAACAGAGCGCATTGCCGGATGGGACTTGTTTTCCATGGAAATGGAACGGCTAAACCGCAAGGGTGGAACGTGCTTCTTCATGGGAAGCAGTGAGAAGGTGCTGGCATTGATTCGGGAGAAAGCACAGACAGTATATCCTAATATCCAGATTGAAACTTACTCCCCACCCTATAAACCGGCATTCTCGGAAGAGGAAAACCGAGAAATTATTCAAGCAATCAACCAAGCAAACCCAGACTTGCTCTGGATTGGCATGACTGCTCCAAAACAGGAAAAATGGGCATACCGTCATTGGAAGGAACTGGAAATTCATTGCCATTGCGGCACCATCGGAGCGGTATTCGACTTTTTTGCCGGCACCATAGAACGGGCTCCTTTGTGGTGGCAGGAACATAGCCTGGAATGGCTATACAGACTACTGAAAGAGCCGAAACGGATGTGGCGCCGATACATTATCGGAAACACGTTGTTTATCTGGAATGTCATGAAAGAAATGTGACAAGTGAACCGAACTTGAAAGACTAAGTTAAAATCCAAAAATATATTTTGAGAAATGACTGTATAATTTATAACTATACAGTCAAACTTTTCGTTATTTCATTGGTCATTTAACAAAAATCCAATTACTTTGCAACGAAACTTTTAACAAATCAACAAAAAGCATAGCGCATGAAAGCAAAATATGATGCATACAACCGTTGGGTAAGCCTGTTCATTGTTACCTGTGAAACACTGATTACAGGGGGATTGTTCTATCTGTTATTTCTTACCACAGAGGATACACCGTGGCACAAAACTCTGCTGGCACCGCATTTGCAAGTCATCCTGACCGTAATGCTATGTTATTTTGTATCGGCCATACAGGCGGGTGTAGTACTTTACCGGCGTAAAGTATATGCTTACCAGATTTTTGGGAAAGTACTGAGAAGCACCATCTTTTTTGGAATACTGTCGGGAGTAATACTCGAGCTGGGAGAATTCATGGATGCCTGGTCGTATTTCTACCTGACCTTTCTGGGGCTGGAATTAATCTGCCTGGCGATTTTCCGTATTCTGATGCGATGGGGACTGAAAAGATACCGTTCGAAAGGAGGTAACCTGCGCTATGTAGTGCTAGTGGGAAGTTCGGAAAACAACCGGGAACTATATTATGAACTGACCAACCAGGACTGGACGGGATTCAGAGTGAAAGGATATTTTGATTTCCAGCCTAACCCGCGATTTCCACAAGAATGCCCGTATCTGGGACAGCCACAAGAGGTGGAAAGTTACCTGGAAAAGAACGGGAATACGCATTATTTGTTCTGCTGTCTGCCTTCGAAGGAGCATGTCATTATCCGTTCATTAATTGATTATTGTGAAAACCATATGGTGCATTTTTACAGCGTACCGAACATATATAACTATTTACAGAACCGGGTATATTTTAATATGGTGGGTAACGTGCCTTTCCTTAGTCTGCGGCCGGACCCGCTAAGCCTGACGGGGAACAAGATGCTGAAACGGGCATTCGACATTGTGTTCTCTCTGTTGTTTCTCTGCACGCTCTTTCCGTGTATCCTGTTGATAGTTAGTATTGTGACTAAACTTACCATGCCGGGACCTGTGTTCTTTAAACAGAAACGAAACGGACTGAATGACAAGGAATTCTATTGCTATAAATTCCGGAGCATGAAGATAAACACACAAGCTGACTCACTGCAAGCAACCAAGGATGATCCGCGCAAAACGCGGTGGGGAAACATCATGCGGAAAACCAGCATCGACGAGTTGCCGCAGTTTATCAATGTGCTGCTGGGCGACATGAGCGTGGTGGGCCCCCGACCGCACATGCTGAAGCATACTGAGGAGTATTCGAAGCTGATTAACAAGTATATGGTAAGGCATTTTGTGAAGCCGGGCATCACAGGGTGGAGCCAGGTAACGGGCTATCGCGGAGAGACTAAAGAACTGAAAGAGATGGAAGGACGTATCCGGGGGGATATATGGTATATCGAACACTGGAGCTTCGGACTGGACTTGTTTATTATTTATAAAACGGTGGCAAATGCCATACACGGAGAAAAGAACGCATACTAAGACTTAACATAAAAAGAAAACATTATGAATTACTATTTAAGGCAGAATATTTGCCTGGGGGTATTCCTGACTGGTTGCGGCATAAGCTATGCCCAACTGGCCGCAGTGAAGACGAACGCACTGCTGTGGGGGAACCTGACGCCAAACATTTCAATGGAACTAGTGACAGCTCCCCGGTTTAGTCTGGAAGGAACTGTGTTTTACGGACTGAACAAGACACCGCTGAATGCCCAACTGAAAGGAGCACAAGCTGAAATCAGATACTGGATTTCGGGAAGACCTATGGCACGTTCGTTCGTCGGACTGTCTGTAAGCGGGGTAAGATATACGGTGACACACAAGGGTACGACTCACTTGGGAGAAGCCGCAGGACCGGGACTGACATATGGATATGCCTGGCCTTTAAGCAAACACTTTAACCTGGAGTTCTCTGCCGGAGTGGGTGCCATGTGGTACAGAGAGAAAAAATATCCGGAAGGCACAGTCCCGATGCAAGAGGAATATAATGCAAACGGAATGAAGTGTGTACCGACAGAAATAGCGGTATCATGCTGTTATTTGTTCTAACAAAA
>NZ_DBEXBB010000180.1:0-7991 GCF_048170425.1 Phocaeicola sp. | reverse complement strand
TGAATAAGAAAAAAAATTATTTTTCCGACTAAATCTTTTGTAGTTAATAAAAAATGCATATATTTGCACCAGATAAAACTACTGACCTTGTTTTTACTGACAAAAATTACACGAACTTAAGTTAAACTGTTGAGAAAAATCACTTCATAGGCCGATGTGTAGCCTGTATATTTAATTGTTCAAAAAGATAGAGAAAGAGTTCTTCTGAAATCAGAGAAGATAACCCGACAAACATAACAGATACAGCTGTAGACTGTTTTGGCAGTTGAAAGAAGTGTCTGTACGGGTTTTTTACGCCCATTTTTTAACAAAAACCAAGCTAGATTTTAACCGGTACCTGAGGGAGGGGATACTTTCCTCAGGTGCCACTAAACCGCGATAACTAAACTTAATTGTCCAACAAAATCTTAAATCATCTATGAAAATAGAAAGAGCTACTCAGCTGCTATTTCTTTTGCTGATAAGTCAGGGAGGAAATGCGGCCTATGCCAGCCTTCCGCGAGGAGCCAGTGTGTCTCCCGTACAGGTGTCGGCGCAAGCAAACAAAATCACAGTGAGTGGAACAGTCGTTGATGTCAACGGAGAACCTCTGGTAGGGGTGAGCGTGCTGGAAAAAGGAACCGGCAACGGTACGATTACCGACATGGACGGAAACTTCACCTTGTCAGTAGGCGGGGGAGCCACACTCGAAATCTCTTACGTAGGATATAAAAACCTGACAGTTCCAGCTAAGGAAACACTGGGCGTTCTGGTCATGAAGGAAGACACGGAACAGCTGGATGAAGTAGTGGTAACGGCACTGGGTATCAAGCGTTCTCAGAAGGCTTTGAGTTATAACGTGCAGGAAGTGAAGAATGACGTGCTGACAAAGGTAAAGGATGCCAACTTCGTGAACAGCCTGAACGGAAAGGTGGCCGGTGTGAGCATCCAGCGCAGTGCTTCGGGTGTGGGTGGAGGTACCCGCGTCGTGATGCGTGGAAACAAGTCCATCAGCGGAGATAACAACGTGTTGTATGTGATAGACGGTGTGCCCATGGGAAACCAGGCCGACCGTTCGGGCGACGGTACAGGCTTTGGCTCGGGACGTACGTCGGGTGAAGGTATTGCCAGCTTCAACCCCGAAGATATTGAGAGTCTGTCAGTGCTGACCGGTCCTTCGGCTGCAGCCCTTTACGGAGCCAGTGCGGCCAACGGTGTCATTCTGATTACCACAAAGAAAGGGGCTGCCGGAAAAGTGAATGTCAACGTGTCGTCATCGGCTGAATTCTCGAATCCTTTCGTGCTGCCGCGCTTCCAGAACACATACGGAAACGTGAGCGGGGAGGCTGCTTCATGGGGAGAAAAACTGCCGGTACCTTCTTCGTATAATCCGGCCGACTTCTTCAATACCGGAACCACTTTCACCAACTCTTTTAACTTGTCTGTGGGAAATGACAAGAACCAGACGTATGTGTCCGGTTCGGCGGTAAATGCCAAGGGTATCGTGCCCAACAACAAATACCACCGCTACAACGCCATGGTGCGAAACACCACCAAGTTTTTCAATGATAAGCTGACCATGGACCTGTCTGCCAGCTACGTGCGTGAATACGCCAACAACATGCTGTCCTACGGTACCTATTTCAACCCGATTCTGGGAGCCTATCTGTATCCGCGCGGAGAGAATTTTGAGAAGGAAAAGTATTTCGAACGTTACGATGCTGAACTGGGCTACAATGTGCAGTCGTGGACACCGGGTGACTTCGGTATGGCGGTGCAGAACCCCTACTGGGTGGCTTACCGCAACATCCGTCCGGAGGTGAAAGACCGCTACATGCTGTATGCGTCATTGAAATATGAAATCACCGATTACCTGAATGTAACTGCCCGCGGCCGTCTGGATAATACCTACACGGAGAAGGAAGACAAGCGTTATGCCTCTACGCACGGTACGTTTGCCAAACCTTTGGGACGTTATATTTATTCCAATGAAACTTTCCGTCAGAAGTATGCCGACGTGATGGCCAACTTGTCCAAACCCTTTGCCGGTGATTTCTTTGCCAATGTCAACGTGGGTGCTTCTTATGAGGAATACGATACGAAGGGAAGAGGTTACGGCGGACAGTTGCTGCTTATCCCCAACAAGTTTGCCTACGACAACGTAGACCCTTCTACCGGAGTGCCTTCACAGACGGGAGGAGACAGCCGGAAGATAAACCTCGGTGTGTTCGGGTCGGCAGAAATCTCCTGGAAATCGGCCGTATACCTCACCTTGACAGGACGTGCCGACAAACCCTCACAGCTGGTCAACAGTAAGTCGCCATGGATATTCTATCCTTCAGTCGGACTTTCGGCCATTGTGACAGACTTGCTGCCCGAAACCATGCGTCAGTCCATTTCTCCGGTGCTGGGCTTCCTGAAGGTACGTGCTTCTTATACTGAAGTAGGTTCGCCGATTCCTTACACCGGACTGACTCCCGGCACGATTACGCACTCCATCGAAGGAGGGGTTATCAAGCCGTTCAAGTACTATCCGCTTCCGGAACTGAAGCCGGAAAGAACCCGTTCGTATGAAATCGGTATTGACTCCAAGTGGTTGAACAACACTGTTTCGTTGGGAGTGACTTTGTACAAGTCGAATACATACGACCAGTTGTTGCAGGCCAAACTGTCGGAGACCTCGGGATATGACTACATGTTCGTACAGGCCGGTAACGTGGAAAACCGAGGTATCGAGCTGACTTTGGGCTACGACCAGACATTCGGCAAATTCTCTTACAGTACCTCGCTGACGGCGACAGCCAACCGCAATAAGATTATTGAACTGGCTTCGAACGTGAAGAATCCGGTGACCGGAGAAACTCTTGACCTGAGCGACATCAAGGTGGGACGTTTCCGCCTGCGCGAAGGAGGAGAAATCGGTACCATCTATGCAGAAGAACGTCTGAAACGCGACCAGGACGGCTACATCGTGTACAACGAAGGACAGACTATTACCACGGAATCTACGGAGCCCTACAAGCTGGGCAGTGTCAATGCCAAGTGGAACCTGGGCTGGCGAAACGGCTTCTCTTACAAGGGCTTTAACCTGAATTTCCTTGTGACTGCCCGCTTAGGAGGTATCGTGATTTCCAAGACACAGGCTGTGCTCGACCAGTTCGGTGTGTCGCAGGCCTCGGCTGATGCACGCGATGCCGGACAGGTGATGGTGGGCAATGTGCCCGTTCAGCCTAAAGACTACTATGAGTCGGTGGTGAACCTGGATGCGTATAATGTGTATTCCGCTACCAACGTCCGCCTGCAGGAAGCCAGCCTGGGATATACCTTCCCCAACTCCTGGTTCAAGGGCACTTCATTCCACAATGTCAGCCTTTCCGTTTACGGCACGAACCTTTGGATGATTTACAATAAGGCACCTTTTGATCCGGAACTGACGGCTTCGACCGGTACGTTCGGACAGGGATATGACTATTTCATGCTGCCCAGCCAGCGGACTTATGGAGTGAGCCTTAAATTTGGATTCTAACAAATCAAGAAAAACCGAAACAATATGAAGATAAGAAAATATTTGATACCCGCATTATCTGCATTGGCACTGGCTTCTTGCAACTATGAGAAGATCAATACGAATATTTATGGGGTGACAGAAGAGGAAATGAAACAGGGAGGATTGCTGTACGGGGCTCCTTTCCTGGATATGCAGAAATTGGTGATTCCCATCGGTTCTCCGACGGAATCGACCGGACCGGGTAATGACCTGGCTAACACGGATATCATGTCGGCTGGAAACTACATCGGCTACTGGGGTATGAACAATAACTGGAACTTCAACACGGAATCGACCTGGAACTTCACGGACGGCCGTATGAGTTACGCCTACCAGAATTTCTATTCGAAGCTGTTCCGTGCATGGAACGATATTTACAAGTACACGAAAGATTCTGAAGACCCGGCCGACAAGGAAGTGCAGGCCGTAGCCAACATTGTCAAGGTGATGGGCTGGCTTCGTGCTACCGACGTGTTCGGCCCCATTGTGTACACCAATGCCGGCAACGGAGACATTGCTCCCAAGCTGGATTCGCAGGATAAAGTATACAAGGCTATGCTGGCAGATTTGAAAGAGGCTTCTCAGGTATTGGGAGGTACGGCTACGAGGGTGCTTCCCTCTTACGACGTGATTTATGGCGGTAATCCGCAGAACTGGACCCGTCTGGCCAATTCATTGATGTTGCGTATGGCGGTACGTGTCCACTTCAAGGACATGGAGCTGGCAAAGGAATATGTGACGTATGCCTTGGACCCTTCACATGGAGGAGTCATTGAAAACATGGCACAGGAGGCCAAGATTCAGAGTACCGACAAACTGCCGCTGATGAACTCCATGCTGCCTACGGTGGAAGACTATGGAGAATGTCGCATGGGAGCTACCATCTGGGCCTACATGCAGGGGTATAGTGATCCACGTCTGGCGGTCAACTTTACTACTGTCTCAGGTAGCAGTTATGTGGCTCTTCCTCCTACGAACAATAATCCGTTGAATGATCGGGCTAAAGCAGGAGCTTCCAAACCCAAGGTCAGTGCGGCCTCTCCGTTGTTCTGGTTACGTGCATCGGAAGTCTCTTTCCTGAAAGCGGAAGCGGCACTTTATCAGCTTACGACCGGCAATCCAAAGGATTTGTACGAAGAAGGAGTGACTAAGTCGTTCGAAGAAAATGGGGTGAGTGGCGTGGCCTCTTATTTGCAAAGTACAGAACTTCCTTTAGACATCAGAGCTTATTCTTTGCGTTTTAATTACCAGTACGCTTGTGTGCTTGCTTCGGGAAACGTTTCTCCGAAATGGAACGACCAGGACACGGAAGAGGTGAAGTTGCAGAAGATTATCACGCAGAAATATCTGGCACTTTATCCTAATGCCGTGGAAGCATGGACGGAATACCGCCGCACGGGCTATCCTTATTTGCTCAAGCCTGCTCATGAAAAGGCTTATGCAAGTATCGGTGCTCCGGAAGATGCCGTGACTCCCGAACGTTTCCGTTTTGCTCCGACAGAATACGGTACGAACCCCAACATGTCGGAAGTGCCTGCTCTGTTGGGTGGAGACGACCAGGGAGCGACCAAACTGTGGTGGGTACGCGACAACCGTCCTAAACAACCGAAATAATGATTAATCTGCTAAAATGTTTAAATACACCAAGAGATGAAAAGCATCATGAAATATATCGGGGCCTTGCTGGTAGTGGCAGGGTTCGTGGGTTGTTCCGATTGGAGCATACCCGAAAGAGAAGTATTCGAAAACCAGCAGGGGCTGGAAAAATATATTCCTTTGCTGGAAGCAGAAACGGAAGCCGACCTTACGCCGACCATGCGTGAATATTTTGCAAAACTCAGGGAATATCGCAAGACTCCTCATGTGAAAGGTTTCGGATGGTTCGGTAACTGGACCGGAAGAGGCAGCAATGCACAGAACTACTTGAAGATGTTGCCCGACAGTGTGGATTTTGTATCCTTGTGGGGAACTCGTGGTAATCTTTCTGAAGAACAGAAGAAAGACCTGAAGTTCTTCCAGGAAGTGAAAGGTGGAAAAGTCCTTTTGTGCTGGATTGTGCAAAGCCTGGGTGATCAGATGACTCCTCCGGGCTTGGATCCGCTGCAGTATTGGGTAGTAGAAAAAGGTAAAGGTGATTTTACAGAAGGTGTGAAAGCCTATGCGAACGCCATTTGCGACACTATCGAAAAATACAATCTGGATGGTTTCGATATTGACTATGAACCTAATTACGGTCATTCCGGTAACATGGCAAATTCTGCTCGGATTGAAGAGAAGTCTGGAAACACCCAGATGTTTGTATTCATCAAAACATTATCCGACCGTTTGCGTCCTGCTGGAAGAATGTTGGTGATGGACGGGCAGCCGGAGAAACTTTCTACGGAAGCTTCCAAGTATATTGATCACTATATCTACCAGGCTTATTGGGAAAGGTCTACGCGAAGTGTGATTAATAAGATTAGTCAGACTCATCTGGAAGACTGGGAGCGAAAGACCATCATCACTGTAGAGTTTGAGCAAGGCTGGCGAACCGGTGGAGTGTCAGACTATACGAGTGTACGCGAAGAAATCAATGCTTATTCGGAAGGCCGTCAGATTTTTGACTACGCCACACTCGACCTTCCTGGCGGGAAGCGTATCGGAGGAATCGGTACTTACCACATGGAATATGATTTTGCCAATGATCCTCCTTATAAGTGGCTGAAGGAAGCCTTGTATTTAGGAAATGTAGTTTATCCGGGTAAATTTGAATAAAATTTGAATTATGAAGAAAATATTGTATTTCGGAGTTTTAGCAGGCGGCCTGTTGGTTTGCTCCTGCCAGAATGAATTATATAAAGATGCGACCGGCGAATACCAGGCGTTACAGGGAGCTTATATCAAGGGTGGAGAATCGTCGCAGGTTTTTGTGGAAGAAGGACAGGAAGTTGACGTGAAGTCTATTACCGTGGCCTTGGTGCAGCAGGAACAGACCTCCAGAACAGTATCGGTGGAAGCCGGTAATGCATCGCAGCTGGAGGCATATAACAAGAAGCACGGTACTACCTACCTGATGCTTCCTCCTGAAATGTATGAAGTGAGTAAGGAAATCGTGTTTGATTCGAAGCAGACATCCCAGTTTTTGCCTGTGAAGCTGAAGAACGTGAAGTTTTCCTTGCAGGGGAGTTATGCGTTGCCTGTAAAGTTGAGTGGCGGTACAGTGCCAGTCATTTCCGGAGAAGGTGAATCGCTGATTGTGTTGGAACAGCGTATCAATACCAAATGTCTGCGTATGGATGGTTATGGAAGCGAAGATGGCAAAATGTTCCCGGACGATTTCAAAGTAGACCAGTGGACCATGGAAGTGATGGTGAATCGCAGTGCCTATAAATTTAATAACCGTTCTATCTGTGGAACAAAGTTGGTGTCCGGTTCTGGAGCCCTTGATGAGATTTATCCCCGTTTTGGTGATGTGACTATCCGTCCGAACCAGTTGCAGATAAAGACCGGTAACTCTCAGATTGATGTTCCTGCTGATGTGTTTACGGCTCAGCCCGACACCTGGTACATGCTTTCGTTTGTATACGACGGCAAGAAAAACTATGTGTATGTGAATGGTGAGCTGGTGGCCGACCGTGAAATCCGGACAGGTCCTTACGGACTGGTCGGTTTCTGGATTGGTGGTGCGAATGAACTGGTGCGTGAAGTACGTTTCTGGAAGACGGCCCGCACGCCTCAGCAGCTGAAGCAGTTCATGTGGAAGATGGTAGACGGAAGTGATGACAATCTGGTGTTGTATTATCCGTTGAACGGTAAGAAACGTGATAAAGACACAGGTGAAATTACAGAGGATGAAACCATGCTTTGGGACTGGAGCAACAATGCCAAGCATCTGAAGCTCCCTTCCGGAGCCAAGTTTGACGATAATGGCGGTAAGGGTTATGTATTCCCGCTCGTAGATTAATTTTAGTGTAATGAAAGAAAAGGCCGTCTCAACCTGAAGAAGGTGGGGACGGCCTTTTTATATTGTTTTTACAGGAGAATAATGTTTAATAGTAGAATTTGTTTTCATTTTAGTATCTTTGAACCATTGGAAACAACAGAGATTTTGTGATGACCATCCGGAAATTGGTTGTGATTTGCTTTCATTTTAGTATCTTTGAACCATTGGAAACAACGCCCTCTTGTGGATGAACGACCTCGTGTCCGTTGTGATTTGCTTTCATTTTAGTATCTTTGAACCATTGGAAACAACCGAACAAGAAGTACAATGCAGTACCATTCTGTTGTGATTTGCTTTCATTTTAGTATCTTTGAACCATTGGAAACAACTGCGCAGTCTTTCGCACGTGAAGAAGACACGTTGTGATTTGCTTTCATTTTAGTATCTTTGAACCATTGGAAACAACGGTGGATACGCTGGCGGCCGATGCTGAAACGTTGTGATTTGCTTTCATTTTAGTATCTTTGAACCATTGGAAACAAC
>NZ_DBEXBB010000179.1:0-3782 GCF_048170425.1 Phocaeicola sp. | reverse complement strand
ATGTTTTTTCATAGGCTTTGGGGAGTGCTAAAAAACACAAGTGCGTTTGATTTGAAACGCAAGTGCGTTTGGATTGAAACGTAAGGACGTTTTATCTAAAATGTAAGTGCGTTTTAATCAAAACTCTTCGGCGTTTTCCTTTAAACGCAAGTGTGTTTTTTGAAACTGTTTGAAAGAAAATTCTTCCTAATTTATAATATCTTGTTTATTAATTGTTTATCCATTGTTTCGGTATTCCAGCGGACTCATTCCGACATAACGTTTGAAGTATTTTCCAAAGAATGATACATTGGCAAAGTTCAGTGAGTCGGAGATGTTCTGTATGGAAAGCTGTGAAGATTTCAGCTGTGACTTGGCATCCATGATGACCATGGACGAGATAATGTCCACGCAGGTTTTCCCCGTAATCTGTTTCACCGTAGTGCAAAGGTGGGCATGCGTAATCTGTAGCTTCTCGGCATACCAGGCTACGTTTCGTGTCTGGTTGTAATGCTGCATGACCAGCTGGGCAAAGTTGCGGCAAATCAGTTCACTCTTTGATAATGAGTGTACTTCGTCCGTTTTGTTCCGGTAGAGCATGGATATACCTTTATGTATGTCGGCATACAGGTTGGTGGCGATTTCCGGCCTGATTTTTTCCGGAAGAAATTCATACATCTTGATGAGCAGTTGCATGTATTCTTCCATCATTTTGGCGCCTTCCGGTCTTAGTCGGATAACCGGACGTCCTAGTGTGAGATACATCGTGTCCAGAAAAGAGTGCGACTGGAGATTGTGTTCCATAAATTGTGAAGAAAAGCCTCCGAAATAAATGTTCAGCTCTCCTTTGATATCGTTCACTTGAAATATACTTCCTGGAGTAAGAATGATAAAGTCATTGGCTTCTACCTTTATTTTATTCAGATTGACCGAGGCCTCTACCTCTCCGGAGGTGCAAAGTACGAATATTTCACATTTCAGACGTACCGGATAGTTTCTGTATAATCCCAGCAGTTCCTTGCTGATTCCGGTACCAACCAGCCATTCTTCAGGCAAGTCTATTTTAGGAAGTTCCTTTTCCATCTTGTTTTGTTTTTTGCGTGATTTTTATGCCGAGTATATCGCACGTTCCTATGCAAAGATAGAAAAATTACAGATTTTATTGCATATTTCCGCCACCCTTGTTCTCTCCTCCGGCTTTTACATCATCGTTTGTGATGCTTCGCTGTGTCTTTTTTACTTGTGTTTTCAATTCGCCGAACCGCCAGCTGATGCTGATTCCGTATCTGCGTGAGGGGTAGCTGCTTTCCGACCATGAGCGGAATGTGTCTGCCCACGTCTCACTGCTATAGGAGTTGTATTTTTGGAAAATATTGCTGGCAAAAAGCGAAATGTTAAGCCGTTTGTCTTTCAGGAAAGAACGGTTCAGGTTGATGCCATAATAATAGAAGGAAGAGCCTTTTCCTTGCAGGGATACGTAAGGCGTGCTTCCACCACCGTAAAGGCTGAGTCGTAGTTCCCAGGGAATGGTCTGTTGCACGTTGGCAAACACGTCACCGGAAAATCCGCTGTTGCGTGAGTTCAGTTCCTTGCTCTGGTAGTCAGAGTAGCTTCCGCTGGTGTTGAGTGAGAGGCGAGTGGTGCTGCCCGGATTCCAGTTCATCCATAAGGCCAGGCGTGTACGCTGGCTCTTGCCTACATTGCCGTACGTATTTTCCTGTACCCCGTTGTTCATGAAAGAATAACGCTCAATTCCGTTGTTGGTAAACGTATAAGTAAGGTTGGCATTCAGGCTGAACTTGGCGCTGAAGGTATTGAATGTCATTCCGAGAATGTGTGCCTTTTCCGTATCCAGATCCGGATTACCGTAGCTGATGGAAGTCGGGTTGCTGGTATCGCGGAAAGGATTCAGGTACCATATTCCCGGACGGTTGATGCGCATGTTGTAGTTGGCGCGCAGGCTGGCGCTTGTACCTAACATGTAGGACAAATTCAGGGTAGGCACTACGTCGTCGAATCCGGCTTTGAAATTGCGTTCGGGCATGTAGTCGTATTCCACGTCCATAAATGTGTGTTCATAGCGTATACCGGCTTTGGCCCCGAATTTTTTCCATTTCAGCTGGTAGTCGGCATAAGCAGCCAGGATGTGCTGTCCTTGCTGGTATTTGCTTGAGAGGGCCTGACTGGCCTCCATCTCACCTTCTGCATTTTCCAGAAAATACTGGCTGTCGCTGTAATTCTCACGGAAAATGTATTTCATGCCGGCATCCATGTAATGGACTTCATTCAGCGGATTGACATAATCAATCTGTGCCGTGTGTTCCGCTGTATGCGCGTCGTTGTCGAAATACTGGTGTGGCAGGTTGAAAGGTACGTCTTTTATTTGGTCATAGTCGGTGTCGGCCTTATTTCCGTTCGGCGAGTGGTTGAACTTGTAGGATAAGGTGAGGTATTCTCCCTTCTTCCTGAAAGAATGCTGGTAGTCGGCATTGATACCGATGTTTCCAAACTGGCTGGTAGACTGGTTGAGGGTCAGATAGCTGTAGCGTTCTTTCCAGTCATTATCGTTCATGACGGTGCGCGAATCGCCATGTATATCAAATTTTCCTCCAAATACGTTGGCTGAGAATGTAATCAGATTCAGACTATCTATCTCATAACTTCCTTCGAGGTTTCCGAACTGGAAATTCCCTGTACTCTTGGAAGAACCTTGTGTCAGCAGATGGCGGTAGTCGGTAGAAGTGAAATCCTCACGTCCGCTTTCAGAAAGGCTGCGGGGCTGGTTCTGATGGTTGTATGAATAGTTTCCGGTGAGGGTGAGCTTTCCTACCTGCACTGTTCCGTAGGCATATCCCGACACCCCCATGTTATTGGCATTGGCTCCGAGAGTAACGTTGTAACCCTGCATCTTGGCATCGGTCGTGATGATGTTCAGGATACCTCCGATACCTTCCGCATCGTATTTGGCCCCTGGTTCGGTTATCACTTCAATGGACTTGACGGAATTGGCTGGCAGGCTGCGGAGCACTTCTTTCGGGTTGTTGCTCATCAGCGTGTTGGGTTTTCCGTTTACGTGTACCTTGAAATTGCTGGAGCCGTTGACCTGTATGTTGTCTTCTCCATCGACGGTGACGAGCGGTACCTTTCGCAGCATTTCAAGGGTGGTATTGGTCTTGGAGTCGGGGTCGTCTTCTATGCTGTAGGAGATTTTGTCGATTTCCGCTTTTACAAGTGGTTTCTGGGCTACCACTTCCACGCCTTTCAGCATTTGGGCATCATCGCAGGTATATAGGGTGCCCAGATCGGCTGCACGCTTGGTTTCGGATATGGTGAAGCGGCGAATTACGGTACGTTTGCCCACAGAAGTAATTTGCAGGGTATAATTCCCGGTTTGTGGCAATTTTTCCTGGAATTTGCCTTTTGCATCGGTTACATTCATTCTGACCGGTTTTTCCGGCGATTGGTCAAGCGTAATGCGTATGGTGGCGTAAGGTTCACTTTCATGAGTCAGTGAGTCAACGAGTGTGCCTTTCACGGAAAATTGTGCATGAATGTTGCATACGCTTAGAATCAGAAAAGTAAAGATGCCTGTAAAGTAGGCAAGAATTTTGTGTTTCATAAATTAAGGTGTTTTTCCGATTATTTTATTTCGGGTGTTTCAAAGATAGTGAAAAAATAAATTGATTAGGCGGGTTGTGAATAAAATAAGTATATACGGAGTGAAAGATAGGATAGTATATTTTAAAAATAGACCATTGGATGAGGATAAAAAGGATACTTTTTGATTAATTATCAATACTATT
>NZ_DBEXBB010000178.1:0-23447 GCF_048170425.1 Phocaeicola sp. | reverse complement strand
CGCGACCCTAACCTTGGCAAGGTTATGCTCTACCAACTGAGCTATTTCCGCATTACTTCGCAACCGTTCATCATTTCCTGATTGCGAGTGCAAAGGTAGTCCTTTTTTCGAAACTACCAAAATTATCGATTATCTTTTTTTGAAAAAAGTGACAAATTTCTTTGGCTTCACAGGCGCCATTAAGGTATCTGCCTACCCTTTTTCCGGTTAAAACTCCTTGTAAATGAACGTTTCGAAAGGCTTTTGAAACCGTTTCAAAGAACATATTTCAACGGCCTAAAAAAACACAAGGACGTTTGACTGAAAACGTACTTGCGTTTCAAACCAAACGTCCTTGTGTTTTGACTCAAACGCACTTGCGTTTGAATCAAAACGCTTAGGCCTTTTTTCACGAATGCCTAAGCGTTTAAAAAAAGACTATTTTACCATCCCAATTAGCACATCCGGTCGCGATAATCCTCGTAATGGAAGGTACGATATACTTCCAGTTCCCCATCAGCATGGAGCAGGGCTATTGAAGGATGATGGATACCGTTGAACATATTTGTCTTGACCATCGTATAATGAATCATGTCTTCAAATACGATTCGCTCTCCTACCTGCAATTCGTGGTTGAACTTCCAGCTGCCCATATAATCGCCACTCAGGCAACTGTTTCCTCCCAACCGGTAGACATGTTCTTCCCGAGCTGCTGTTTTCACCGCCTCAGCCGGAAGTGATTCTGCATTACGCACCCGCGGCTGATAAGGCATTTCCAGACAGTCGGGCATGTGGCAGGTAAAGCTCACATCCAGAATGGCTGTCCGTATCCCCCGGCTTTCTACCACATCTACCACCGATGCCACCAGCGGACCAGTCTGCCAGGTGAAAGCCGAACCCGGCTCCAGAATAATCTGCAGATGCGGATAGCGTGACTTCAATCCCTGCAACAAGCCAATCAAATGGTCTACATCATAATCGGCACGTGTCATCAGGTGACCTCCACCTAAATTCAGCCATTTCAACTGAGGGAACCAGCGGCTGAATTTTTCCTCGATATGCTGGAGCGTGCGTTCCAACTCGTAGGAACTCGACTCACAATGACAATGGCAATGGAAACCTTCAATGCCTTCGGGCAACCGCTCCGGCAGCAGGTCGGCCGTCACACCGAAACGTGTACCCGGCGCACAAGGGTTATAGAGCTCTACTTCTACCTCCGAGTATTCGGGATTGACACGGATGCCACATGACACATGCTCCGGATACGCCTTTGCCAGCGGATAAAAACGCTCAAACTGCGACAGGGAGTTGAACGTGATGTGACTGCTGTACTTCAGAAACGCAGGAAAGTTCTGTGCGGTATAGGCCGGCGAATAAGTATGCGCCTTGCTGCCGAACTCCTCGAAAGCCAACCGTGCTTCGTATTCCGAACTGGCCGTGGTGTAACGGATGTATTCCCGGAAAATAGGGAACGACTTCCACATAGCAAAGGCTTTAAATGCCAGAATAATTTCCACCCCCGCCGTATCGGCCACATGTTTAATCAGCGTCAGGTTCTTTCTCAATAAATCTTCCTCCATGACATAGCACGGAGAAGGTATCTTATCCCAGTCTTTTATCATTCTTTTTCTCTGTTATTTAATGTTCGAATCAATTATCTTAAAACGGGCAAATTTCAGCAGCAGCTGTTTTACGCCGGCATGCTGGAACTGTACGGTAGCCTTGCAGTTGTCTCCGCTGCCTTCCACCCGGGTCACTTCCCCTTTGCCAAAGCGTTCATGCTCTATCCACATACCGGCAGAAAGTCCCCCTGCCGACGGACCGGCCGGAGCAGCCGAAGGACTCGCATCGGGTATACGGCGAAGCGTACGAGGAGGCACAAAGCGATGAGGTTCTTCCGGCATCGGTCCGCCATCAAACATAGACGGACCCGTTTCGCGGGGTTCGTGTTCGTAAGATGCACGGCTGGTTTCTTTCCGGAAACGACTGGCCTTTTCTTCGATGCGCGTACCCATCAGTTCCTCCTGCGGCACCTGCAGGTAACGCACGTCAATATCTTTCAAGAAACGGCTCGGATTACAGAACTCCATCTTCCCGTATTTGAAACGGCTCTTGGCATACGACAAGTAGCAGTGGTCTTCAGCCCGTGTCACTGCCACATAAAACAGACGGCGCTCTTCCTCGAGTGCCCGATAGGAAGCAGATGACAGCGGACTCGGAAACAGATTTTCTTCCAGCCCCACCACAAACACATTCGGAAACTCCAGTCCCTTGGCGGAATGGATGGTCATCAGTGTCACTTTCGGCTGTGCTTCTCCCTGCTCTTCATCCTGATCGGTCAGCAAGGCAATCTCTGAAAGATAATCCGACAAAAGCACATGTGGGTTTCCTTCTTCCTGACGGCCGTCGCAGAAATCGCGCATACCGTTCACCAGTTCCTCAATGTTTTCCTGACGGCTCATGTTCTCCAGCGAACGGTCCTGATAAATTTCCGCCATGATTCCCGAACGTTTCACTAGTTCCATACCCAACGTATAGGCATCCTGTTCACGGGCCAAAGTAACGAATTCCGAAATCAGGTCGCGGAATCCCTGCAACTTGGTATAAGTTCCTTTATTCAGCTCCACTCCGTAACTCAGCGGTTCACAAAGCACTTTCCACAAGCTCACTTCGCAACGTCCGGCCGCCTCAGTCAACTTGCCCAATGTGGTATTCCCGATACCTCGTGCCGGATAGTTGATGACACGCTTGAAAGCCTCTTCATCGTGCGGATTCACCGCCAGACGGAAATAGGCCACCACATCCTTCACTTCCTTCCGCTGATAAAATGAGAGTCCTCCATAAATACGGTAAGGTATGCTGCGCTTGCGCAAAGCCTCCTCAAAAATACGGCTCTGTGCATTTGTACGGTAAAGAATGGCAAAATCATGATAGGCATACCCCGACTTGGCATGCAACTGCGCAATCTTGTTGGTCACGATTTCTCCTTCTTCCACATCGCTATAAGCCGCAAACACACCGATAGGCTCCCCCTTGTCTTTCTCGGAGAACACCTCCTTCTGAATCTGGTCGCGGTTTTTCGCAATCAGGCTGTTCGCCGCATTCACGATGGTCTGCGTGGAGCGGTAATTCTGCTCCAGCTTGAACAACCGTGCATCTTTGTACGTACGGGTAAAATTCAGGATATTATCAATGTTGGCTCCACGGAAGGAATAGATACTCTGTGCGTCATCGCCTACCACGCACACAAACTGGTGTTTCTGCGTAAGCTGGAGCACGATGCTGTGCTGTGCAAAATTCGTATCCTGATACTCATCTACTAAGATGTAACGAAAACGCGCCGCGTATTTATCACATATATCCGGACGAGTACGGAACAGCAAATAGGTGTACAGCAGCAGGTCGTCAAAGTCCATCGCGTCACTCTGCCGGCAGCGGTTCCAGTAACGCAGGTAGATTTCATGCAACAGAGGCACCTTCGCTGCCCGGTCAGCTTCTATGAGTTCGGCATTTGCCGCGTATGCCTCCGGCAGCACCAGGTGATTCTTGGCATTGCTGATGCGGCCCTGCACCATCCCCGGCTTGTAGACCTTATCGTCCAGGTTCATTTCTTTTATGATGGTTTT
The DNA here is from genome assembly GCF_048170425.1 of Phocaeicola sp. Lineage (GTDB taxonomy): Bacteria > Bacteroidota > Bacteroidia > Bacteroidales > Bacteroidaceae > Phocaeicola. The sequence goes on along the minus strand of NZ_DBEXBB010000178.1, from coordinate 19,842 downwards.
CACCAGACTTTTGGAATCCGTCGCATCGTAAATCGTAAAATTGGGAGTAAAACCCAGCGCCTCAGCCTCGGCCCGCAATATCCGTGAAAAAATAGAATGGAAAGTCCCCATCCAGAGATAACGGGCACGCTCCTGCCCCACCTGACGGGCAATACGCTCCTTCATTTCACGGGCGGCCTTATTGGTAAAGGTCAAGGCCAGAATGGACCACGGCTCATAACCGTTGTCCAGCAAATAGGCTATCTTGTATGTCAGCACGCGGGTCTTTCCGGAACCGGCTCCGGCAATCACTAACGAAGGGCCTTCGTTGTACAACACCGCCTCGCGCTGACTCTCATTCAGTTCATTCAAATAGTCTGTCATACAGGTCAAAATAAATCCGCCACAAAGATAGCACAAATCCGTCAGTGTCCTAACACTTTTCCTACTCTCTGGCTAAACAATTTGCCACCTTGAAGCGTTATAGTATTCGGTACAGTAAAACAATTACCATCGTATTAAGGTTATAAAGAAAGGGAGGCTTACCGATTATCAAATCCGGCAAAGCCTCCCTTTTTCATTTGTGTATCTACAAAATCAATTCTTGAAACTGTGAATCGGAGCTGGAATCCGTCCGCCACGGTTCACAAAAGCTTCGCAGCTGAAACGGTTGACCGGCATTACCGGTGCATAGCCCAGCAACCCGCCGAACTCTACCGTATCGCCCACTTCCTTTCCTACCACCGGAATGATTCTCACTGCTGTCGTTTTCTGGTTGACCATGCCAATGGCCGATTCATCGGCAATCATCCCTGAAATGGTTGCCGCCGAAGTACTACCCGGAATGGCAATCATATCCAAGCCTACAGAGCATACACACGTCATGGCTTCCAGTTTTTCGATGGTCAAGGCACCGGCCACTACCGCATCAATCATTCCCTGGTCTTCACTGACCGGAATAAATGCACCACTCAGTCCGCCCACGTAAGAAGATGCCATTACACCTCCTTTTTTCACTTGGTCGTTCAGCAGGGCCAACGCAGCTGTCGTACCCGGTGCACCCGGATATTCCAATCCAATTTCCTGAAGAATTTCTGCCACACTGTCACCTACTGCCGGAGTAGGAGCCAACGAAAGGTCGATGATACCAAACGGCACATTCAAACGGCGAGAAGCCTCTTGTGCCACCAGCTGTCCCACACGCGTAATCTTGAACGCCGTGCGCTTGATGGTTTCACAAAGCACTTCAAAGCTTTTGCCACGAATCTGTTCCAGGGCATATTTCACCACACCTGGACCGCTGACCCCTACGTTGATAACGGCATCCGGTTCTGAGACGCCGTGGAAAGCACCTGCCATAAACGGATTGTCATCCGGAGCATTGCAAAGCACTACCAGTTTGGCACAACCTAACGAGTCACGCTCTTTCGTCATTTCCGCCGTTTCCTTGATGATTTCCCCCATCAGTTTCACTGCATCCATGTTGATACCAGTCTTGGTAGAGCCTACATTTATTGAACTACAGATGCGTTCCGTACAAGCCAAAGCCTTCGGGATGGAACGAATCAGCAACTCATCGCTGCGGCTCATACCTTTCGATACGATGGCCGAGTACCCTCCGATAAAATTTACACCCAGTTCGTCCGCAGCCTTATCCAGCGTCTTGGCAATCTGCACATAATCATCCGGAGTCTTGCAAGCCGTTCCTCCCACCAATGCAATAGGTGTAATCGAAATACGCTTGTTTACGATAGGAATTCCAAATTCCTTGGAAATGTCCTCACCCGTCTGCACCAGATTCTTTGCCAGACCAATAATCTTGTTATATATATTCTGACAAAGCACCTCCAGGTTACTGTCCGCACAATCCAGCAGGTTGATACCCATGGTAATGGTACGCACATCCAGGTTCTCCTGCTCTATCATCTTGTTGGTTTCAAGAACCTCTGTTATATTAATCATACCGTTTCCCGTTTTTATTAGATACGATGCATTTTGTCAAAGATTTCTTCACGCTGGCATTTAATCTGTACCCCAATGCCTGAACCGATATTCGTCAGTTCACTCACCACCTGTTCAAAAGGTTTTTCCAGTTTGGTCATGTCTACAATCATCATCATCGTGAAATACTCCTGCACGATAGTCTGCGAAATATCCAGAATATTCACTTTATTTTCTGCCAGATAAGTACACACCTGGGCAATGATACCTACCGTATCCTTACCCACCACTGTAATAATAGCTTTGTTCACCATTGTTTCTAAAATAAATTGTTGTTTATGCCCCGCAAAGGTAGACAATTCTTTCCTTGTGTTACCTTTTCAGAAGAATTATTTTCAAGGAAGTTGCGTTTTTACAAAAAAAATGACACTTTGCAGGCACCTCCTCGATTTCTTTACAGACCTTTCGCCTTTGCTTCGTTCCAGATGGCATCCATCTCTTCCAGCGACATATCCATCAAATTCTTTCCCTCTTTAATGGTATGTGCTTCCAAATAATTAAAGCGACGGATAAATTTCTGGTTCGTCCGCTCCAACGCATTGTCCGGATTGATTTTATACAAGCGGGCTGCATTTATCAGACTAAACATCACATCCCCAAATTCGGCCTCTGCCTTTTCCTTGTCCATCTGCCCTACCTCTGCTTCAAACTCGCCTATTTCTTCCTTTACCTTACTCCACACCTGCTCACGTTCTTCCCAGTCAAACCCTACATTGCGGGCCTTATCCTGGATTCGGTATGCTTTTATCAATGCAGGAAGAGCCTCAGGTACCCCGCTCAATACAGACTTGTTGCCGTCTTTTTCCTTCAACTTAATCTGCTCCCAGTTCTCAGACACTTTTTCTGCCGTATCCGCCTTCACTTCGCCAAATACATGCGGATGGCGGAAAATCAGTTTGTCGCACAACTTATCGCACACATCCTTAATGTCGAAATCACCCGTTTCACTGCCAATCTTGGCATAGAATACCACGTGGAGTAATACGTCGCCCAATTCCTTGCAAATATTTTTCTTGTCGTCCTTCATCAGGGCATCACAGAGTTCATACACTTCTTCAATCGTGTTCGGACGCAAACTTTCATTGGTCTGTTTACGGTCCCAAGGACATTTCACCCGTAACTCGTCCAGCACGTCGAGCAGGCGTCCGAACGCTTCCATCTTTTCTTCTCTTGTATGCATGATTTTCTATTTTTCTGTTTTACCCTGCAAAGGTACGACAAAAAAGCCAATCCTATTTCACTTCCACCTGCCAGTTTATTTCCAGCGGATTGTTTTTCATACGCCACACCACAGGTAGAGACGGATTGTCCCATATCCACATTTCGCCCCCTTCATGACGGTCTACCACATGCAGCAATGCACGTCCGGCATTTTTCTCCGACTCATCGGCCACCCGGTCATACACCGTCCGGTTAAACTCCATGCTTCCTTTTTCTTTCAAATCCTGCAGTGCCTCCTGTGGCAGCAGATACGCCGTTTCCAAAGATGAGAGCGTCAAATGATTTCCATCTTCCGGTTGCAGAAAGCACAACTGTTTTCCGTTTTTCAGAGCCTCCGGTGTCATGGTGTAACTACCCGACTGCCAGTGCAGGTTGCGTTCAATACCCCAGTTCATCTGTATATTCTCGCCCTGCTGACAGAAAACCACCTGATAACGGCGTGTCTGGCCATGCAACTTGAACACAAACTTCAATGTATCCGATACGGCAGTCTGTGCAGACAGCATGCCCGTGCCCCACAGGCATGCCGTTAAAAATCCAAGTAAATATCCTTTTTTCATACGCATCTTCCTTATTTATCCAAGCCCAGTTCCTTTCCCCAGTTTCCGGGTTTCTTTCCCATTTTTAAGACCAACTCACCTCCGGCCATTACATCCTTGTGACGCAAAGCAGAATATGGATAGTCTTTTCCATTCAATGTCACACCCTGGATATAACAGTTTTTATCCGAAAGTCCTTCGGCCACTACCTTAAATTCCTTTCCTCCTTCCAGATGGAAAGTCGTAGAGGTCAGCAGCGGTGTATGAATCAGGTAATAATCCTGTCCGGCATTCGGATACAGACCTATCATGTGGAAGGCCAGCCAAGAGGACATGGCACCCGAGTCATCATTACCCGGCAAACCGACCGGACCGTCGTTGTAGTTCTTCGCAATAATCTCACGAATACGGTCGCTTGATCGCCAGGGTTTACCTAACCAGTGATACAGACAAGGTGTCAGGAAAGACGGTTCGTTGTTCACATTGAAGAAACCTTTATCAAAGAAAATATCCAGTCGTTTCTCAAAATCAGCAGCCCCGCCACATTTCTCTATCAGTCCCGGCACATCATGCGGAATGCTCAGCGAATATTCCCACGAGCTGGCCTCATAAAAGAACATGCTCCACCACGGGGTGTACCACGGTCCTTCAAAGGTAACCGGTGTGTATTTAAACTTCGGCTGCATGCGAGTGGAATGACCGAAAGGAATAGAATCCAACCAGTTTCCTTCCTTGTCGCGCGGCATGATAAAGCCTTTCGCCCCTTCATGCTCGTAGTCACTACGCCACAAGTTTTTCCAGTTCTCCGACTGCTTCAAATAACGCTGATACAGGTCTTCCCTGCCCAAGCCTTTAGCCACCAACGCAATGGCATAATCACAATAAGAATATTCTACCGTACGATTGCCTGCACGGTCAATACCATGAGGTATGTAGCCTAACTCCAGATAAGGAATCAGTCCACCCCGGCCTTCCACCTCTTCATTTCCACCGGGAGGCACCGTGGCATCCTTCAGCATGGCTTCCAATGCCAATTCATAATCAATACCTTTCAATCCTTTCACAAAGGCATCGGCAATCACGATTTCCGCATTCGATCCCCCTTGTGTACGCCCGTTGCTGTTCCCACTACGTGCATCAGGCATATAACCGTCGCGCTTGTAAATGTTTACCAATGAACGTACAATGTCTACTTCCCGCTTCGGATCAATCAAGGTAATCAGCGGAGAAGAGCTGCGATACGTATCCCAGATGGCATAGAAGTCATCGTAATAAGGTTCCGGATCACTCCACAGCGGATTCTCGCCCGTACGGTCCACCGGCATCAGCATGGTATGATACAGTCCGGTATAGAACATGCGTTTCTTTGCAAGCGAAGTAGACGGATCAATTTCTATTTTCCGAAGAAGTTGTTCCCACTGTCCCAGCAAATCCTGATGCACCTTTTCAAATGACCAATGAGGAATTTCGGAATGTGCATTGAATTTCGCCTTCTGCATGCTCAGGAAAGAAATACCGACCTTCAACTGCACCACCTTGTCATTCTTCGCAAAACGTAACAAGGCCCCCGTCTTCTCGGCAGAATCATACTGCGACCGTGCGTCTGTAATGCGATTTCCCTTCCAGGTAAGCGACTGCACAAACGGACGGTCTGTTTCCGCATAGAAGTACACCGTATAGGCTTTTCCATTGTTCCATCCGCCACGGATTCGGGTATAGCCGGCCACCTCATGGTCGGAAAGCACCTGAATTTCAGAACCAACAAACTGTTGTGCCTCGCGCGCATCGGGCACTGGGTTCTCTCCCAGGAAGAAGCCCGCATCCACCGCCAGCGACTTCAAGGAATCTTCCGGATAGGTAAAACGATAGAAAGAAGCGCGATTGGCAGTAGTGATTTCCGTACGGATACCGCTCTGCTTGAACTGCGTGTCATAATACCCTAACCGGATAGTTTCATATTCACGGCTATCATAATGATTGACACGGTCCATCCCATTGCCAAACGGAGTAACCAGCACATTTCCATACTTGGGACCTCCCCCTGTACCACTGACATGTACCTGGGCAAATCCGTCTACCCGTTCCGGCATAGGCAACCACCCACTGTTAGGAGAAGGTGTACAGTCAGGCGAAGGCTTCACCATGCCATACGGGCACGAAGGTCCGATAAACACACGTCCCAAGCCTTCCGAACCAATGCGAGGATCGACATATCGCGAAAAAGGTAATGCATATTCTCCCTTACTTTCAGCTACTACACGTGCCCAAAGTTCAGGCTGGTCAATATTTACCAAATCCGGCTGTGCCTGAATGGCTTTTCTGTAAGCCTCCTCATTCCCGTTTTGTATAGCGGCCATTACCAATATGCCATTTTTATGGCAGTAGTTCACAAACTCTTTGGTAATATTTTCCGGATCAATCTCCACATACGAAGGCTGACATACAGTCTGCCATTTTTTGACTCCTTCTATGTCCGATGCATTTACCTTAATCTTCATTTCGGGAGCCAGCCTGACGAACTCCGGAACCATTTTTGCATCGGCAAACCAAAAGAAACTATTCTTTTCGAATCCTTTTGTACGTACCAGCTTTACCAAATCAGCAACCGGAATTCCTCTTTTCACATCAAAAAACACATTGGCCTTTCCCTTCAAAGAATCCAGCATAGTTTCGATACGCGGTACCCTGAGTCCCTGAAAAGCAGGATTGAACCATGCGCCTGCATCCAACCGGTCTATTTCGGCGGAAACTGCCATATGAATTGGGCCATGCCCATCTGTAGTACGATCGAGCGTCTCATCATGAAGGTTGTACAATACCCCATCCTTACTTTTACGAACATCCAGTTCTATCCATTCGGCTCCATAGTTCAATGCAGCCCATGCAGAAGGCAACGTGTTTTCCGGAGCCAAGAAATTCGCCCCTCGATGCACCACCACTTCTATGTCTACAGAAGAAGGACTACCGTGCGCATGAGAATTTGCATAACCCATGCCGGCCAAACCAGCCACAAATATAACGGTAAACAGCCTGGGAAATATATTCATGTTCATATAAAATTTATTAGATTGATACTTTTGGAAGCTAATTTACAATTTTTCATCAATTTTATCCAGTGTTTTATAGAATAAAGTTTTTCTACAAGAGAATATATCCGTCATAAAAAAGCCCCGTGCAGCACATCAAAGTTATCTTTTCTGCGACACGGAGCTTATTTTCAGATTAAAAACAATCGCTTACTTCTGCTTTCAATCGCTTGCTCGATTAATATCCCTCATTCTGTTCCCAGTTCGTATTGGCATTCAATACATCCAGGGCCAACGGGAAAATTCGTCTGGTCAATTCTGCATTATCCGGATTAATATACTTGAATCCCCATGCACGTTCATAATCACCAAAACGAATCAAGTCATTCCTACGCCAGTGTTCATCCAGAAACTCACGGCCACGCTCATCCAATATTTCCTGTAACGAAGGATTGCGATTTATATCCAGCGAACCATCACGATTGGGTGACACATACGTACGAATCTGATTAAACAAACTCATCGGAGTATCGCCTAAAGTAGCCTCACCTCCACGGACAATTGCCTCACATTTGGTCAGAAGAATATCAGCGTAGCGGAAAATAGGAATATCATTGTCCTGATTACGTTCATACAGATTATAGTCATTGGCATCCGGATAGAATTTGATAGAACGATACCCTTGTCTTGTTCCGTCGGCTCCCACATCCAAGTCACCGTCTTCACGAATCAAGGTGATATGCTTCGTAAACTCTACTTGTTTTCCTTCGTACATATGAGGAGTAGTTGTTTTTTCACCGGTTACCGGATCATATTCAAAAATCAGTGTCTTTTCTTTTGAAGGATCTCCTACCACCACATCATTACGGCAATCGCCCGGCAGACAGAACAAATCTGCAAATTCAGGATTCATTGCAAAATTTCCTCCACAGCTCGGAGTCAGTACCGTAGTATAGAAACCGTTGGCACCACCATATCGCCAAGTACGATAACGGGCATAACACATTCCTTGGCTAAGGCTGGCTTCGTAAGGTACTGCATAAATAAAGTCTTTAATATGTGAACCGTTATTATACATGAACTTTTCCTTATAATCATCGCTCAAATCAAAAAGCTGAGATTTGATGATACGGTCACATGCCGCAATACAATCATCCAACTTTTCATTGGCCGCATTCGGATTCCAGTCTGCGCTAGTCACATCTTGTGTGTACACATTCCAATTGATGTACAGTTTAGCGAGTAAAGCATCCACCATCCAGCAAGTAGGTGTGCCATAAGTTGATTCATTTACTTCGCTGGGACACTTATCACGTACAGCCAGAAGTTCTGTCTCAATCCAGCGGGCAACATCGGCACGAGGAGAACGTTCTATAGAAGCAGAACCTTCGGTCAGTTTATAGTCCACGATAGGAGTGTCTCCAAAATTATCCATCAGCAAAAATGTATAGAATGCACGGGCAGCACGTACCGGATTCGAAGTTTCCGGATTAGTTTCTCCCAAGTCGCGCAACAGCTGATTACAATTAGTTATACCTGCCAAAATATCACTATACACGTTCAACTGACTATTGTTTGCCGAAGCCTCCCATGAATGAGTGGAACAGTTGGAATACTGACGTCCGTCCAGCCATCCTCCATTGAAACACACAGCCGAATATTCGTCCGAACTAAGGGAAAGCAATTCATCATAACGACGGGCCAACGGAGTACGAAATGCATAATACGCATTACTGATTCTTGCTTCCAGCGCAATGTCTGAGTCAATCGGATACTCCGTATATTGAGATTTAATGTCTACATCAAGGTCGTTACAACTGATTGTTGCGAGTGCCAGCATGGCACAGGTAAATATATTTTTGGTTTTCATATCAATTTTATCTCCTTAATTTATATTAGAAGTTCATATTTACACCCACCATAAAGCTTCTGGTTCTAGGATAATTACTATAGCGCATATCCATACCCGGTTCCAGTCCGCCCAGGTTCACTTCAGGGTCTATTCCTTTATAACCTGTAAGAGTAAATACATTGTTGCATGTGGCATACACACGTAAATTATTTACATAGTTACCCAGTTTTCCGAAATTGTAAGCCAATGTCAACGTAGACAAACGGAGATAAGAACCATTTTCCAAATAACGAGTAGAAGGAGCCTGGGCACGCGAGTCGTTAGCATGCTGTTCAGTAGCTACTTCTGACAAGATATTTTTACCGAAGCTGCTAAGTAAAGAAGGATCGCTATAGGTAGCACGAGTCGCATTAAATATCTTATTTCCGGCTACTCCCTGGAAGAAGGCACTCAGTGTCCATTTTTTCCATGTCAAATCATTGTTCCATCCGTAAGTCAGCTTCGGTTGTGCAGAGCCTGCCATACGGCGGTCACCGTCATTCGGGGCATCGGTAGTCCCTACCAGATTACCCTCTTCATCATAGTCATTGAAAATTGACATACCGTTTTCATCGTATCCGGCCCACTCCCACAAATAGAACTGCCCGATGGGAGCTCCTTCCATCAATCGCTGTACATGCTGCCCTGAATAACTGTTGATGTTAGGGTCGGCCATATCAATGAAGTTTACAGTATATGCTGAGTTAGACATTGACTCTACTTTATTCTTATTGTGTGACAAATTAAGAGTGGTGCTCCAGGTAAAGTCTTTTGTCTGTACAGGCACGGCATTAATCGTAATTTCAACTCCTTTGTTGCTGATGTCACCCACATTGGCCCACATTTCACTATAAGGATAAAGCAGCGTAGATACCCGATAATTGTAAATCAAGTCACTGGTGCGCTTGTCATAATATTCCACGGTACCAGAAAGACGGTTATTAAAGAACCCAAAGTCAAGCCCCACATTCAGCATCGCTGTCTTTTCCCATTTCAAGTCCGGATTTGCATTACGGGTAGCCCCCAGCACACGGTAATTGTCGCCATCAGCACTAGTAAACCAGCCTGTAGAGCCATATACCTGACGTGAATAGAAGGCATCAAAACCCAAAGAGTTACCGCTGACACCGTAACCAACCCGGAACTTCAAATCGTCAAACACATCCTGTTCTTTCATAAAGTCTTCTTCAATGATTCGCCAAGAAGCAGAAACAGACGGGAAAGTACCCCAACGATTATTGACACCAAATGCAGAAGAACCGTCACGACGAAGAGTAGCCTGCAACAGATATTTGCTCTTGTAGCTATAGTTAATACGTCCGTAATAAGAAATCATACGCAGCGTAGACAACAGATAACTGCTATTTATATTGCTTATATCGTCCATGGAAACGCTGTTTGCCAGTGCCATATTATAATAGGAGAGCGCATCATTGTAGAAATTATAGGCTATCAGTCCAAAACCGTTGTTATTATCTGCCTGTTCCCAGGAATATCCCAGCATGACACCTACTTTATGGACATCATTAAACGTATGGTCCCAGTTAATGTAGGTTTCCATCTGCTTCTTGATGTTTTCAGCCGTACTGCGTTCTGCCTGTCCGTTGCGTGACGCATAATCCACAATCTGAGATTTAGAAGAATGATAGTTGTTATAAATATACTGTTCATTCTGATAAGAAAGATTCAAATTCCAATCCAGTCCATCCCAGATATGCAGGGTAGCCTTTGCAACTCCTTGCAACAATTTCTGCGTAGTTTCATAGCGGTCTTCATTGATAAGAGAAGCCGGATTGTAATATTGTGAGGTAGTTCTGCCATACCATGTTCCATCTTCATTCTTCACCGGATTCAAAGGCAAGTAATAATTCATGGCATCCAAAGCACTTCTACCCTCATTATTTGCAGGACCGTTTTCATTATTAGAGATACTTCCATTCAAACTGATAGAAATATCCAGACGGTCATCAAACGCTTTTGTCTGAAGGAAAGAACGGGCTGTCAGGCGGTCCATACCCGTACCACGAACCGTACCCTGACGATTCAAGAAGTTTAGGGAAGCATTGTAAGAAGTCTTTTCATTACCCCCGTTAATCGATATATTGTGGTTATGACTGAAACCTGTACGAAGCACTTCACTCTGCCAGTCTGTACCAGCCGGGTTATTTACATCATAATACCCCGACAAATCCAGATCATTGGCATCCGCATAAGCCAGCACTTCATCCGCAGTCATCATGTCCAGGGTTTTCATGGTTTTATCCCATGCCACATACCCACTGTAGCTTACGTTGGTCTTACCATTTTTATTCCCTTTCTTGGTTGTGACAATGATTACACCATTCGCAGCCTTTGAACCATAAATAGCTGTTGCAGAAGCATCTCTCAACACATCAATGCTCTCAATATCTTCTGGAGCAACCAGTGAAAGACTCACTCCCGGCACACCGTCAATCACATAATATGGCTCCATAGCCTCCCCCGAACGAAGTGAGGAAGCACCACGCAATGAAATAGACGGAGAACCATTCGGGTCGCTGGTATTGGCGATGGTCAGTCCCGGAACCTTTCCTTGAAGCAACTGAGCCGGAGAAGTGTACACTCCCACATTAAGGTCTTCCGCCTTAACTGTAGTAATAGAACTGGTCACATCTTTACGGGTCATACTTCCATAGCCGATTACCACCACCTCATCCAAGGTTTTAGTATCTTCACTCAACACCACATTCACCACATTTGAAGTCACTTTTATTTCCTGAGTGACAAATCCAATAAAGGAAAACACCAGGGTCTTTCCCTGCGGCATATTCACGGCAAATTTACCGTCTATATCAGTTACGGTTCCATTTGTAGTTCCTTTTTCAAGCACATTCACCCCAATCAAAGGTTCTCCAGTTTTGTCGGTTACGACACCTGTTACCCGATTCTGGGCAAATGCCAAAGTACTACTCAATAAAAACAACACAAAGAACAAGCTTTGCGTAAATGTTCTTTTACTCTCTGATTGTACATTAAGCATAATACAAATTTTTAGTTAGAAATAAACTTTTTTTCAGCGGCAAAAGTATCCTGACGATGTTACAAGAATATTTCCAGACTATTAAATCTGTATTTAAACAATTGACAAACAAACAGTTATACACACATACTAGAATACCTCACCACTTTTCAATGGTGAGGGCACATCAAAGATATTCAGGCTCACTTTTGCCTGAAATCCTGATGCAAAACTAGTGGATAAACCACTAAAGAAGGAGGAAAATAGTATAATATAGGAGGGAAATAGTACATCCAGAAGTTAATCTTCTGTGATTGCATCTTTTTCCAGGTCAATTACAAAATTCAGACAAGGCTCTCCATTCAGAAAAGCAAGAAAAAGCGTACCCAGACCTTTCACCATCTCCACTTCGGCCGAACGGAACGTAGAAATACGCGCACGGTCAAACAGATAACGATAAACCGCCAAACGAGTCCTCGGAATATCTTCCAAAGCCAGACGTTCTGCATAACGCAGGCGATATAAGTCAAGAACCAAGTCATTCATACACCAGCCAGTCCAGCCGGCATCATCCGACTTGTCTTCTCCCGACACGATTTCCAACATCCGGGCACCAGTAAAATCCAAACAAGACCGCCAAGATTCCGGGAGGTCACGCGGAATGAACCGCAGACGAACCAAATCACGAAACTGATAGTCACAAAATTCTCCATACGTACGGGCGGAAAGAATTTCCTTATTCCATACAGGTGAATGTCCTTTCAGACTATCCGACTGGTATTCTGCCTGATACAAAGGAAACAGACTATCGAATCCTGGCACCGTGTCCAATGCCACCGTTTCCACCCGAAACACCTCATCGCTTTCAATGGTCAAAATCTTATAGGCCGGTACATAGGTCGCAATCGAAGGAATCTGTATATTATATAGGTGTTTCCCGTCTTTTCCTTCCCAGATACCAGTATCATTCACGTGCATGTGTCCGGCAAAATGCAGACGCAGTCCGGCTTGCAGAAAAGCCTCACTCACTTCGGCTTCCGGCACACGGTGCAAATCGAACCGGCGATCGCCCCATATCCGACGTACATGTTCCGACACACCGTCATTGAAATCGACCAACGGATAATGTGAAAATGCCACCAGTGTCTTATGACGCTTCTGTGCTTCCTCCACTACCTTTCGCACCCAAGGCAACAAAAACGGTTTGTGTTTCAGCACAAGGTTGTATCCGGCACTGGAACCTTGATAGCTCCACTTTCCATCCTTCATTTCTTTTGGAAGATAAACTCCCCCGTCAATGGCCAGCAGCCAGAGTCCGTCTACCGGTTCTACCAGGTAACTGGCATCCGTAGCCGTCAGCGAATCGCACAGTGTGTAGGTCCGCTTGCCCAATACACTTTCACGGCAAGCATCCTCGTAAGAATACTTGTCATACGTATAAGAAGTAAAAGGACTTTCCCAATAACAGTCGTCCTTCCGAGGGAAAAAGCCAAAATCGGCATAGCATTCCATCAGTGACACATATCCGGCACACGAATCCTCACGCGTCACACGGCTTCCGTCTGCTGCCAGAAAATGCGCATTTTTTTGCATCAGCCCCAAAGGAAGAGCCGGATCATGATTACCCGTAGTCACAAAAAAGCGCATACCTTTTCTTTGCGTGTACGAATGCAATATATTCTTTATTTTTTGTTGATTGAAGAACTGCCCGTTATCGGTTAAATCACCCGGCAACACAACCCAGCGAATATTCCTGCGAGCCACGTCATCAAGAGCCGCCAGAAGCGCATAATAATTTTCATTAAACAAACGGGTGGACTGTACCTGTACCTCCATGGAACGCACTCGTTCGGCATGACCGTCCACATCTTGAATATGTGCATCCGATATAAATGCAATCTGTGTCTGTGCATTTCCCAACAGCATAATTCCCCACAAACATGCCACCAAGCACAGCTTTATCATTTTACTCATAAATACGTACTTAAGAATCTCTTACAAAGATAGTGATTTTATCAGAAAGGAGACTCTCCATTTCTTCCATTTAAAACAGCATCCTATTCTTGACATACCTTTGAAATATTTTCTTAACCACAAAGAATCTTTTACGTTTCTTACAGCAAAGCCTTATGTTTTCCCGACGGAAAACGTATAGCTCCACCCGGAAAAACATAAGGCTTTCATAAGGGAGACATAAAACACCCTGCTTCATTTCTCCCTACATACAAAGGGGATTATAAATCAATGATTCGGACACTGATGTTCTCCACCCTCATGATGATGATTGCAACCTACGCCAGAATCCTGTATCTTTCCAGCCAGATAGGCCTCAGCCACTTCCATCACTGAACCATGGCATCCTCTGATTACCTCTATGCCACAAGCTGAAAGTTTGGCCAGTGCACCAGCCCCCATATTGCCAGCCAGCATCACGGTCACTCCGTCTGCCTGCAATTGGGAAGCGATATCCGACTTGCATCCACACCCTTGCGGAGAAGGGAGTACTTGCGTACGAGCAATACAATTTTCTTCATCCACCGTGAAAATGGTATAAAACTCACAATGACCGAAATGATCGTCAATCAGACCGTTTCTTGTAGGTAAAGCTATCTTTTTCATACGCGCATAATTTGATAATTTATTGACGCAAAGGTAAAGAAAAAATACCTGTACTTGCTCTATCGGACAAGAACAAATGAAGTTTTCGGGCAAAGCCCCCTAAAATCCAAGTAGTTTTATTATTTTTGCAGCCGATTATACGATAAACATAAATAATAAAGATATTATAACCATGGAATTAGCAAGTAAGTACAATCCCGCTGACGTGGAGGGAAAATGGTATCAGTATTGGCTGGACCACAAACTTTTCAGTTCTAAACCCGACGGACGTGAACCTTACACCGTCGTCATTCCTCCCCCTAACGTGACGGGAGTGCTCCACATGGGACACATGCTGAACAATACCATCCAGGATATTCTTGTAAGACGTGCCCGCATGATGGGAAAGAATGCGTGCTGGGTACCGGGTACAGACCATGCATCCATCGCTACTGAAGCAAAGGTAGTAAACCGTCTGGCTCAACAAGGCATCAAAAAAACAGACCTTACGCGTGAAGAGTTCTTGAAACATGCATGGGCATGGACAGAAGAACACGGAGGCATCATTTTGAAGCAGCTCCGCAAACTGGGCGCATCATGCGACTGGGACCGCACGGCTTTCACCATGGACGAAACCCGTAGCAAAAGCGTAATCAAGGTATTCGTGGACCTTTATAACAAGGGACTGATTTACCGTGGCGTACGTATGGTCAACTGGGACCCGAAAGCACTGACTGCCCTGTCTGACGAAGAAGTAATCTACAAAGAAGAGCATAGCAAACTGTATTACCTGCGTTATTACATAGCTGATGACGATATGAGCGGTGAAACAGGAGCTGAAGGTGAAATCGTACACCGTGACGCACAAGGCCGCCGTTATGCCGTAGTGGCTACCACTCGTCCGGAAACCATCATGGGGGATACGGCAATGTGTATCAATCCGGCAGACCCGAAAAGCCAGTGGCTGAAAGGCAAGAAAGTCATCGTTCCGCTAGTAGGACGTGTGATTCCGGTTATTGAAGACAGCTATGTAGACATTGAATTCGGTACAGGTTGTTTGAAAGTTACTCCGGCACACGACGTGAACGACTACATGCTGGGAGAAAAATACAATCTGCCTTCTATCGACATTTTCAATGACAACGGTACACTGAGTGAAGCTGCCGGACTGTATGTAGGTATGGACCGTTTCGACGTACGTGCGCAGATTGAAAAAGACCTGGATGCAGCCGGATTGCTGGAAAAGGTAGAAGCTTATACAAATAAGGTAGGTTTCTCTGAACGTACCAACGTAGCCATCGAGCCGAAACTGTCTATGCAGTGGTTCCTCAAGATGCAGCACTTCGCTGATATGGCATTGCCGCCGGTAATGAACGACGAGTTGAAGTTCTACCCTGCCAAATATAAGAATACATACCGCAACTGGCTGGAAAACATTAAAGACTGGTGTATCAGCCGTCAGCTGTGGTGGGGACACCGTATTCCGGCTTACTACTTGCCGAAAGGTGGCTTCGTAGTAGCTGAGACTCCGGAACAGGCATTGGAACTGGCTAAGGAAAAAACCGGAGATGCAAACCTGAAGATGGAAGACTTGCGTCAGGAAGACGACTGCCTCGACACCTGGTTCTCTTCATGGTTGTGGCCGATTTCATTATTCGACGGTATCAACAACCCTGGCAACGAAGAAATCAAGTACTACTACCCGACTGCCGACCTGGTAACCGGACCGGACATCATTTTCTTCTGGGTAGCACGTATGATTATGGCTGGTTACGAATACATGGGCGACATGCCGTTCCGTAACGTATACTTCACCGGTATCGTACGCGACAAGATTGGCCGTAAGATGTCAAAATCACTCGGTAACTCACCCGACCCACTGGAACTGATTGAACAGTTCGGTGCCGACGGAGTGCGTATGGGAATGATGCTGGCTGCTCCTGCCGGAAACGATATTCTCTTCGATGAAGCACTTTGCGAACAAGGACGTAACTTCAACAACAAGATATGGAATGCCTTCCGTCTGGTAAAAGGCTGGCAGGTAGCCGACATCGAACAGCCGGAATATGCCAAACTGGCTACTGAATGGTTTGACTCTATGCTGGCCAAGACCGCAGAAGAAGTAAACGACCTCTTCGGCAAATATCGTCTGAGCGAAGCGTTGATGGCTGTATATAAGTTGTTCTGGGACGAATTCTCAAGCTGGTACCTGGAAATGGTGAAACCTGCATACGGACAACCTATCGACAAGGTAACCTACGAAAAGACATTAGCATTCTTTGAAACCTTGCTGAAACTGCTCCATCCGTTCATGCCGTTCATCACAGAAGAGTTGTGGCAGCACATTTACGACCGTCAGCCGGGCGAAAGCATCATGACCCAGACGCTCGTAAAAGACATGCCTTACAACGAAGCACTGATTGCACAGTTTGAAGCTGTGAAAGAAGTAATCAGTGGCATCCGTACCATCCGCCTGCAGAAGAACATCGCACAGAAAGAAGCGTTGACACTTGAAGTAACTGGAGAAAATCCGGTAGCCGGCTTTGGTTCTGTAATAGCCAAACTCTGCAACTTGTCAGAAATCAAGCAGGTAGAAACCAAGTCGGAAGGAGCTGCTGCCTTCATGGTGGGTACTACAGAATATGCCGTACCATTGGGTAACCTGATTAACGTAGAAGAAGAGCTGAAGAAACTGGAAGCTGACCTGAAATATCAGGAAGGATTCTTACAAAGCGTAATGAAAAAGCTGAGCAACGAAAAGTTTGTCAGCAAGGCTCCGGCCAGTGTCATTGAAATGGAACGCAAGAAACAGGCTGATGCAGAAACGAAGATTGCAGCATTGAAAGAAAGCATTGCAGCATTGAAGCGTTAAGCTGCTTGTTTCCCTAACAATAAAACCCTTCCTAAATAGCTGACAGTTATTTAGGAAGGGTTATCTTTTAATAAATCAGAACAATACAAGCCCTACAGACAGGGCGTTGAACTCAGGACCGTACGCTGTATCAAGTATCTTACAAGGACTGTATTTTACGTAAAATCCAATCGACTTATAACCTATAGATGCCTGAATATCTATTGTCACCGGAGTTTGATGGATGTTGCTATCGGTCAGTTTAAATTCCTGTCCATCCTGTTTATACCTCGTTTTCAGACTGGCATGTGTATTGAAATTGACAATTGCTCCCAGACTGAAATTGAAATTATTCTTTGTTTCATGAGTAAGCATGACAGGAACAGCCCAACTGAAAACTTTGATACGCGAAAACTGAATGTCAGCTCCTTCTGGATAACCGCCGATATACATATCGCTACCTGCATCTTTTATAAAACGCTGCTTGCCGGTCATCCGGTAATTGCGCCAGCTGCATGCCACTCCGATAGAAAGAGAAGTTTCCGTAGCCCACGGATAATACTGCCATCCGAGAGTAGGAGTAGTAACCTCCCATGATGATCCCATGCTGACATCCATATTTTCAGGAGCTCCCTGCACGCAGGAAAGTCCTATCTTAAAATCTTTCAGCACAAACTCATTACGCTTATGCCTTTTTTCCGACGTGCGTTTTCTAAAGGGAATATTAAAATCCCAGTTGCCGCTGCGCTCCTTTGTTACTGAAACATCCGAAGGAGATATTTCCACCTCACGAGCATAACGGAAACCCGGATTATCTTTCTTTCCGCTGATTTCCACAAGGAAGCGATTTCCAGACTCAGTGATTGTCACCCGTTTGGGATTCTCCACACTCATGACACTTTCCACCTTCAGTGAATCTCTACTTTCGGCATATCCGCCAGTTGCAGTCAGCAGAGTGACTGCAAGCAAAATCATTTTCTTCATATCTTATCGTATCTTGTTTGTTTGCATTTCATTTGAACATCTGTTTCAGTTCTTCCAGAGTAACTTCTCCTTCCATGTATACCACCGTCACTTCAGCCTTCTTTTTGCTGCCAGGCGCAACCGAAGTATTCCGATAGAATAAATACCTGTAATTGTCATCCCGTGGCGAAAAACAATAAAAACCATAATATAATTTCTTACCCACTCTGCCCTCCTCCTTATCAACTGCCGCTGTAGCATCCTGACTGACCAGCTCCTCTATTTCTTCCGACACAGCCGGAGCATCAGTGACTGTCAAGCTGCGAAACAGGGTCAAATGATACTTTTTCAACTCTTTCCCTTTGATAAGCACCTCCACGGCACGTTTGTCATGCTTAAAGCGACCTTCAAACAAGGCATCTACATGCATGCCTTTCTGTGCATACCCAGACAACACAGACAGCATGATTATCCATAATATAACCCATCGTTTCATATCATCTTGTCATTAATTATCCATTGATACAGTATCATTTTCCTCCAACGTCTGAAACAAATCCGACAACTGCATTTCGACAGTTTCTTCCGGTGAATGGTGACGAACCTTTTCCACCGATTTCAAGGCCTCGGAAAATACAGTTTCCTTATCGGTACAACGTTCCCCGTTAATATAAGCCACACATACATTTGTTTTTTCCGTCAGCTGCCAAGTTGTAATCAGAACAATGATACCCATAACCGCAGCTGCTACATAATGCCACATTCGTACACTGCGTGTATGCGGTCTATTGTATATGGAACGTCTTGTAACAAAATATCCCATCACCGCGCGAAGTTCATCGAACTCCTTGCCTTGTGCAGCAGGAGTAGCCAAGAAACGTGCCAGTGCTTCTTCTTCAGCCTCACTCGTTTCAGCCTCAAAGTAGCGGTTTGCTAACTCTCTCCATTGTTGAAAAGTTCGTTCGTTATTTTTCATCGCTCCATTTGTTTTAAGTAACATTCTCTAATTTCTTTTCTCGCTCTCGATAGTTGCATACGTACTGCTGCCTCCTGCATACCCAATATGTCGGCTATTTCATTATATTTCTTTCCTTCATACTCTTTCATGTGCAAAATCTGCTTCTGAAGTGGAGTCAATCTAGATTCAATAATACGCTCAACCATACGAAACTGCTCTTCCTTTTCCAACACCTCGGCTGCTGAATCGGAAATAGATTCATCTCGATTTTCGTCTAGTTCCACCGTAAGCAAATGATTCTTTTTACGCAAAGTATCGATGCACAGATTCTTTACCGTAACAACTGTAAGCGCCTCTGCCTCTTCGCGCGAGTCGATTCGGTCTGCATTCTTCCACAGACGGAAGAATGCCTCCTGCAACGCATCGTCGGCATCCTCTCTGCTAGAAAGGAAGCGCATTGCCAATTGGAAAAAACTTTTTCTCAGGTCAGTAAAAGTCGATATCAATGTTTCTTTACTCATGCTTCTTAGAATCGTCGTAGAAGTCGTTTCTCAAAAAGGTAAACGTAAAACTATATCTTTTGTAACAAAAAAGGCACAAAAATCTTATCTTTTATTTTTCAGGATTAATAAAGCCTACAACAAAAAGAATACACATTAATCTATAAAAAAGTCTGTCAAACAATTGATTACTTCCAAATGTTCGCCATATTTCCGAACTGACATACTCTCCTTTTAGAAATATAAATGCAATTCTGTCAGCTAAGGCTGACAAATGAACCGGACGATTTGTCAGTCTTAACCAAAACAATTGATTT
>NZ_DBEXBB010000177.1:0-17344 GCF_048170425.1 Phocaeicola sp. | reverse complement strand
AAAAAAAATACCTTTGTTACATAAACTTTAAAATTATCATATTATGTATACTATACAGACCAACGCTTCCGGCACACGCAGCATGGAAATTTCTGAGAAACATCTGGAAACCATTGAAAAATATTCACTCTTCCAACAACTTATTGACAGCAACGGAATTGTGGATGAAACTGTGCTCGACAAACTGAAACTGAACATTCGTTCGCTTATTGCATCCATGGAAGAAAACAGCAAGGATTTGCTCGACCTGTGCATTGATGTAATTTATCACAATAACATGAAAGCGTTCGGCTTACACCAGCTCATCCTTCTTTATCTCAAATGGGACCGAGAAAAAGAAGAGAAAGTCGAACAAGAAGAAACTGAAGAAAACCACAATTAAAGAAACGCCTTGAAAGAATACAAGCTGACAGACTGGTTGCCTACCACCAAAAAAGAGGCCGAACTGAGAGGATGGAACGAACTTGACGTCATCATTTTCAGTGGAGATGCGTATGTAGATCACCCTTCTTTCGGTGCTGCCGTCATCGGACGGATGCTCGAAGCCAAAGGACTGAAAGTTGCCATCATCCCCCAGCCCAACTGGCGCGATGACCTGCGTGACTTCAAGAAACTGGGAAGACCAAGACTGTTCTTTGGCGTATCTGCCGGATGCATGGACAGCATGGTCAACAAGTATACCGCTAACCGACGGCTGAGAAGTGAAGATGCTTATACACCCGACGGACGCCATGACATGCGTCCGGAGTATCCCAGCATTGTCTATACGCAGATTCTGAAAAAGCTGTATCCCGACGTACCGGTCGTTTTAGGCGGCATTGAAGCTTCTCTCCGGCGCCTGACACACTATGATTATTGGGAAGAAAAATTACGTCCTTCCATCTTAGTAGAATCAGGAGCCGACCTGCTTATTTACGGAATGGGAGAAAAGCCCATTACGGAACTGAGCGAACGGTTGCTTGATGTGGAGGGAGAAATTCACACAGGAGACTTACCACACGACATTCCACAAACAGCCTACCTGATTCCACAGAAAGAGGCAGCTGCTTTGCCGGAAAATCAGAACGGACAAGGTGACCTGACGCTCTATTCGCATGAAGAATGTTTGAAGGATAAGAAAAAACAGGCACAAAACTTCCGGCACATCGAAGAAGAATCCAACCGCTATGCAGCAGCCCGTATCCTTCAGCAGGTAGGAAAGCAGACAGTAGTCACCAATCCGCCCTATCCTCCCATGACGCAAGGAGAACTGGACATGTCGTTCGACCTGCCTTATACCCGCCTTCCGCATCCTAAATACAAGAACAAGCGGATTCCGGCCTATGAAATGATTAAGTTCTCTGTCAACATCCACCGGGGATGCTTTGGCGGATGTGCTTTCTGTACCATCTCGGCTCATCAGGGAAAATTCATTGTCAGCCGAAGCAAGGATAGTATTCTCAAGGAAGTGAAAGTCATCGCTGAAATGCCCGACTTCAAAGGGTATCTGAGTGATTTGGGAGGACCTTCGGCCAACATGTACCAGATGGGAGGAAAAGATACGGCCCTTTGCCGCCGCTGTAAACGTCCGTCGTGCATCCACCCGAAAGTTTGCCCAAACCTGAATACCGACCACCAGCCGTTGCTGGATATATATCACGCAGTAGACAGTTTGCCGGGTATCAAGAAAAGCTTTATCGGCAGTGGAGTGCGCTACGACCTGCTTCTGCATCAGAGCAAAGATGCAAAGACCAACCAGAGTACCAAGGAATACACCCGTGAGCTGATTACACGCCATGTAAGCGGCCGACTGAAAGTGGCCCCGGAACATACCAGCGACAAAGTGCTTTACCTGATGCGCAAGCCACCGTTCGAACAGTTCTATGAGTTCAAGCGTATTTTCGACAAAATCAATAAGGAAGCAGGACTGAGGCAACAGATTATCCCCTACTTCATCAGCAGTCACCCTGGCTGCACGGAAGAAGACATGGCTGAACTGGCGGTCATCACCAAGAAACTGGATTTCCATCTGGAACAGGTACAGGACTTTACGCCTACCCCCATGACCGTCTCCACGGAAGCATGGTACACAGGCGTACATCCCTACACACTGGAACCGGTATTCTCGGCCAAGACTCCTCGGGAGAAACTGGCCCAACGTATGTTCTTTTTCTGGTATAAACCCGAGGAACGGAAGGCCATAATCAACGAATTGAGAAGAATAGGCCGAAGCGACCTTATCAACAAACTATACGGGAAATCATGATTTCCCACCGTAAGATTCGTCCGTGTCAAGCATGACGCGGACGAATCTTACGTACTACCGCCGACAAACTTTTCTGAATGGTCCGGGTCAGCACAATCAAGGTAACGGCCACCAAGATAAGGAATATACCCCATCCTTCCTGCATCGTAAAATCTTCACCAAAAACCAAGGCACCAATACACACTGCCGTCACTGGTTCCATGGCCCCCAATACCGCAGTCATTGTCCCCCCGATATTCTGTACGGCCAAGACCAAAGTTATATTGGAAATTACAGTAGGTACCACTGCCAGCAACAACAGATTTCCAATTGAGACTGCATCCGGCACCGGCTGTATACCCTGATTGGTCAACGCCTTTATGGCAAACAGCACCGTACTTACGATAAATACGTAAAAAGCCAATTTCCGCCCGCTCATATCACGCAATCTTGATTTATTGACTGCTACAATGTAACCTGCATAACATACAGCTGAAAGCAAAACAATAATTACTCCCATTGCATCGGCCGATAACTCATCTCCCTTCAGCGAAAGTTCCGATACTCCATATATTGCCAGCAAAATAGCTGCCCACGTTACCCAGGAGGCTTTCTCACGGAACAAAACCAACATTAGCAAAGTCACAAACACGGGATACGTAAAATGAAGTGTCGTGGCCACCCCGGCTCCCATAAACCCATATCCCCAGAACAAGAACATGGCCGAACCCGTGTACAGCAGTCCCAACAAAAGAAACATCGGAATATCACGGCTCTCTATGTGAAATGACTCCTTTTTCAGTTTCATCATGCCCCCCAATGCAAAGGTGGCAAAGAGAAAACGATAAAAAAGAATAGAATCAAATACCATCCCTTTCTGCATCAGAGGCAGCGTAAACAAGGGTATCAAACCAAACGTCACAGAAGTGGCAATCCCATAGAAAAAACCTTTCAACCCATTCATATTTTCAGATTTTACGATGAAGTGCCGCAAAGGTACACAATTTGACTGACATTCCATGCAAAAAGAAAGAGGCGGCAGATACCTCTTATCGGGTTTCTGTCGCCTCCTCCATATAAAATCACCAGAACTTTTACCGTTCTCCTATCGGCTTGTAATCCACTTCCTCCAACACGTTCTTGTATGCCGGACGGATAATACGACGGCCTTCGAAATTCAGTTCCTCAATACGGTGTGCCGTCCATCCCACAATACGGGCCATGGCAAACAGCGGTGTATAGATTTCATGCGGCAAACCCATCAGTTCGTAGATAAAGCCTGAATAAAAATCCACATTCGAGCAAACCTGTTTCTTGGTTCCCTTCACTTTCTTGAAACATTCAATGGCACGTTGTTCCAGCAGTTCAAGGAAGGCAAATTCCTTCTCACATCCCTTTTCAGCCACCAGTTCACCAGCCAGTTCTTTCAGCAATACGGCACGCGGATCGGAAATAGTGTACACTGCATGACCGATACCGTAAATCAGTCCACTGCCATCGTACGCTTCCTTATTTAGCATACGAATCAGATACGTATCGATTTCGTCCACATTCGTCCAATCAGAAATCACCTCTTTCAGGTGATGGAACATCTTGACCACCTGAATGTTGGCACCACCATGCAAAGGACCTTTCAACGAACCGATTCCGGCCGCAATACTGGAATACGTATCCGTACGGGTAGAACTGGTGACACGTACCGTAAACGTAGAGTTGTTACCACCTCCATGCTCTGCCTGAAGTACCAGCAGCAAGTCGAGCATACGCGCTTCCAACGGAGTGTATTCTTTCTTAATCATGTAAAGGAAGTTTTCGGCCAGCGACAAGTTTTCGTGCGGATGACGGATATGCAAAGAACGCCCGTGCGTACTGTGACGGTATATGTTATAGGCATACGCAATAATGGTCGGGAACTTTGAAATCAGTTCGATAGACTGGCGCATAAGATTGTCGCGTGAAATATCATCCGGATTCGGATCGAAAGTATACATTTCAAGCACGCTACGTGCCAGAATGTTCATGATGTTTTGTCCCTCCAAATCGATAATATTCATCGTAGTCTTCTTGTCCAGCGGCATGTTGTCATTGATGAGTTCCTTGAATGAGGCCAGCTGTTCGCTGTCCGGAAGTTCACCCGACAACAACAGGTAAGCCACTTCCTCAAAGCCAAAGCGTTTCTCGCGCAGCAAGGCATGGGCAATGTCATCCAAATCGTATCCGCGATAGAACAGCTTACCCGGAATAGCCTTCAATCCCTGGTCAGTACGTTCATAGCCCACCACATTACCAATCTTTGTCAATCCCACAAGCACACCCGTCCCATCTTCGTTACGCAAACCTCGCTTTACATTATATTTCGTGAACAATTCATTGTCGATGCGGCATGCCTGCTTGGCACACTCTGAAAGCTTGTAAACTATATATTCTTTCTTCATAAACTTCTCTTTTTATCCATTAAAAACACTCCGACAGGAAAATCCTCCGACTATTACAGCAAAGAAATGATTTCCTGTCCAAATTCATTCGTGCCCAACGCGTGGCCATTCGGCATGAAACGCGCCAAATCATGAGTGGCCTCCCCTTTCGAGAAAGCTTTCTCCAAGGCATTCACAATCAATTGGGCAGCTTCTTTCCAGCCCATGTACTCCAGCATCATGACAGAAGAGAGCAGCAAGGAACACGGATTCACCACATTCTTTCCGGCAATGTTCGGTGCCGTGCCGTGAGTAGCTTCAAAGATGGCATGCCCGCTCTTGTAGTTGATGTTTGCCCCCGGCGCAATACCAATACCACCCACCATGGCTGCCAGCTGGTCGGACACATAATCGCCGTTCAGATTCAGCGTCGCAATGACCGAATATTCTTCCGGAATGAGCAGGGTATTTTGTAGAAAAGCATCCGCAATACAATCCTTCACCACCACTTTTCCATCGTTGATGGCTTTGGCTACGGCAGCCTTGGCAGACTCTTCACCCAGCTCTTTCTTCAAACGGTCATATTCGTTCATGGTGAAAGTCTGGTCCTTGAATTCGGTTTCAGCTACTTCGTATCCCCAGCGCTTGAAACCTCCTTCTGTAAATTTCATGATATTTCCCTTGTGTACCAGTGTCACCGAGGGCAAACCGTGTTGCAACGCGTATTCTATGGCCGCACGTACCAGCCGCCGGGTACCTTCCTTCGATACAGGCTTCACGCCAAATGAAGAGGTTTCCGGGAAGCGCACCTTGGTCACCCCCATCTCATCACGAAGGAAGGCATAGAACTTCTGTGCTTCCGGTGTACCTTGTTCCCACTCAATACCTGCATAAATATCTTCCGTATTTTCGCGGAAAATGTGCATGTTCACCTTGTGCGGTTCTTTCACCGGAGAAACCACTCCTTTGAACCAACGTACCGGACGCAGGCAAACATACAAATCGAGTGTCTGACGCAAAGCCACGTTCAGGGAACGGATACCACCGCCCACCGGAGTGGTCAACGGACCTTTGATACCTACCAGATACTCCTTGAAAGCTTCCAGCGTAGCCTCCGGCAACCACTCGCCGGTCTGCTCAAAAGCCTTTCCGCCGGCCAGTACCTCTTTCCATTCAATGCGGCGCTTGCCCACGTAGGCCAATTCTACCGCTGTATTGACAATTTTCTGACAAACCGGAGTAATTTCTGCTCCGACTCCATCCCCTTCGATAAAAGGAATCACTACGTAATCGGGAACCACCAGTTTCCCGTCTTGCATATACATTTTGTTGCTCATGTTTCTCATTTTTTAAAGGTGTTCAAGGCTGAACCGGCCTTAAACCAGTTAATTTGCATTTCATTATAAGTATGAAGTACTTCGAAAGTTTCTGTCGTGCCGTCTTCGTGCGTCAATACGGCATGCAACGGTTTACCCGGAGCAAAGCGTTGCAATCCCAAGATGGAAATCCGGTCGTGTTCACGCACCTTATCATAATCGTTCTTATCGGCAAAGGTCAGTGCCAGCATCCCCTGTTTCTTCAGGTTTGTTTCGTGAATACGGGCAAAGCTCTTGGCCAAAATTACCCGCACATTCAAGAAGCGCGGTTCCATGGCCGCATGTTCACGGCTAGAACCCTCTCCATAATTTTCTTCTGCCACTACAATAGAGCCCATGCCCTTTGCCTTGTACTGCTTGGCCACTGCCGAAACGGCTTCATACTCGCCAGTCAGCTGATTCCATACGCAGTTAGTCTTACCATTGAATGCATTGACAGCCCCCATCAACATGTTATCGGAAATATTCTCCAGATGTCCGCGGAAACGCAACCACGGTCCGGCCATAGAGATGTGGTCGGTTGTACATTTTCCCTGCGTCTTTATCAGTAGCGGAAGTTCCATGAAGTCTTCTCCATTCCATGCCGCAAACGGTTCCAGTTTCTGCAAACGCTGTGAGTCCGGCTGAATGGTCACTTCCACCTGTCCTCCGTCGGCCGAAGGAGCCACGTAGCCATTGTCATCTACCGTAAATCCTTTCAGCGGCAATGTTTCCCCTGTCGGCGGATCAAGTCTGACCTCTTCTCCCTTCTCATTCTTCAAGGTATCCGTCAGCGGATTAAAGCACAAGTCACCCGCAATGGCAAACGCCACAGCCATTTCCGGCGAAGCGATGAACGCATGCGTGTTCGGATTGCCGTCGGCACGCTTGGCAAAGTTACGGTTGAACGAAGTCACGATAGAATTGGCCCGAAGCGGATTGTCGGTCACACGCTTCCACTGCCCGATGCAAGGACCGCAGGCATTGGTCATCACCACACCGCCGATGCTCTTCAAATCCTCAATCATACCGTCACGCTGGGCCGTACAGTACACCTGCTCCGAACCCGGATTGATAATCAATGAAGCCTGCATCTTCAGACCTTTTGCCTTTACCTGACGAGCTACTGAAGCCGCACGGCTCAAGTCCTGATAAGACGAGTTGGTACAAGAACCTATCAACCCCACTTCCATTTTCTGGGGAAATCCTTCCTTCTTCACACGGTCAGCAAACTCCGATACCGGGCAAGCCGCATCGGGCGTAAACGGTCCGTTCACATACGGTTCCAGTGCAGAAAGGTCTATTTCAATCAAACGGTCGTAATATTTTTCCGGCTGCTGTGCTACTTCCGCATCCGCCCGCAGGTCAGCCGCATGAGCCTCAGCCAGTGCGGCAATTTCTTCACGTCCGGTAGCGCAAAGGTAGCGCTTCATTTCCTCATCATAGGGGAAAACAGAAGTCGTAGCTCCTACCTCGGCCCCCATGTTACAAATAGTAGCCTTTCCGGTAGCAGACAGAGAGCGAGTTCCCTCCCCGAAATATTCAATAATGGCATTCGTTCCTCCCTTCACGGTGAGAATACCTGCCAGTTTCAAAATCACGTCTTTCGGTGAAGCCCATCCGTTCAGCGCACCAGTCAGCTTCACACCAATCAGTTTCGGCATCTTCAGTTCCCATTCCATGCCCGTCATCACATCCACCGCATCGGCACCACCCACACCAATGGCAATCATGCCCAATCCACCGGCATTCGGTGTATGTGAGTCGGTTCCTACCATCATTCCACCCGGAAACGCATAGTTCTCGAGCACCACCTGATGAATGATGCCAGCTCCCGGTTTCCAGAACCCGATACCGTATTTCGAAGCCACACTCCTCAGGAAATCATATACCTCTTTATTAGTAGTGCAAGCAGAAGGCAAATCCTCTTCGACTCCTTTATATGCTTGAATCAAATGGTCGCAATGTACGGTAGCAGGAACAGCTGAAACAGATTTCCCCGCATTCATGAACTGCAACAACGCCATCTGAGCCGTAGCATCCTGCATGGCCACACGGTCTGGGCGGAAATTGACATATTCTTCTCCCCGACGAAAAGCCGCCACCGTGTTTTCGTCGTATAAATGTGCATACAATATTTTTTCAGCCAAAGTCATGGCACGCCCCAGTTTCTTACGGGCCTTTTCTACTTTTTCTGCATACGACGCATAGAACGTCTTCTGCATTTCCATGTCGTAAATCATCTGAACAATCTTTTATAACTTCGTACGCAAATATATTGAAAATATCTCACAATATCACACTTATATCAAATAAAAAACAACAATCTGCCACAAAACCTCATTCCTTTATAACAGAGGGCTGGTTTTTACCGCATTCCGGAAAACTTTTTGACACGTCATTATCCTTAAATTGAAAATTACCTGCATATTCTTGCTATTTTCCTTGTTCGTTTTCTACGTTTCCTACTGCAAACCCTATGTTTCCCGTCGCAAAAACGTAGGGTTCCCGAACGGAAAACATACGGTTCCGCGACGGGAAACATAAAAAACCTTGAAAAGTTTCCGAATAAACTTACCGAATTTAGAAAAAAGCAGAGCCATCACATAAAAGCCAAATTATCCGCCTTTTCTGCCAGTAGAATCTCCCGCATTTTATTCGTTTTCTTCGGGATTTTTTGTAAGTTTGAAGAAACTCTTATTTAACTATATATTATGGGAACATATCTATTCTGGCTGATTCCGGCAGCATCGCTGCTGGCATTGGCACTTGCCGGATATTTCTACCGGCAAATGAAGCAGGAAAGCGAAGGTACACCTACCATGGCACGTATTGCATCGTATGTCCGGAAAGGAGCCATGTCTTACCTGAAACAACAATATAAAATAGTTACCCTTGTATTTATCGGAATGGCTGCCTTATTTGCCATCATGGCCTATGGGTTCAACTTACAAAACCATTGGGTACCCGTAGCCTTCCTCACTGGAGGTTTCTTCTCCGGTCTGTCGGGTTATTTAGGCATGAAAACCGCTACGTATGCTTCCGCACGTACGGCAAATGCCGCACGCAACTCACTGAACAAAGGATTGAAGGTAGCATTTCGTAGTGGAGCGGTTATGGGACTTGTGGTCGTAGGACTGGGATTGTTCGACATCTCCTTCTGGTACCTGCTATTGGATTTCTGCATTCCGGAAGATGCACTGAATCCCACTGCCAAGTTATGTGTCATCACCACCACGATGCTGACTTTCGGAATGGGCGCCTCCACCCAAGCTTTGTTTGCCCGTGTAGGAGGTGGGATTTATACAAAGGCCGCCGATGTGGGAGCTGACCTGGTAGGGAAAGTAGAAGCAGGTATTCCGGAAGACGACCCGCGCAACCCGGCCACTATCGCCGACAATGTAGGCGACAACGTGGGAGACGTGGCCGGAATGGGAGCCGACCTATACGAATCCTACTGTGGTTCTATTTTAGCTACCGCAGCCTTGGGAGCAGCCGCCTACATCGGTACTGGAGATACCTCTATGCAGTTTAAGGCAGTCATCGCTCCGATGCTGATTGCAGCCGTAGGTATCATCTTGTCCATCATCGGTATTTTTGCCGTACGTACCAAGGAAAACGCAGGCATGAGAGAATTGCTCAGGGCTTTATCTACAGGTACGAACCTCAGTGCGGGACTGATTGTTCTTGCCACCTTCAGCATTCTGTGGCTGCTACAGATTGACAACTGGCTGTATATCTCACTGGCTGTCATCATCGGACTGATTGTGGGAATTGTCATCGGACAGTCTACTGAATTCTATACTTCTCAATCTTACAAACCCACGCAAAAACTGGCAGAAAGCGGAAAAACAGGTCCGGCTACTGTTATCATTTCAGGCATCGGACTGGGAATGGTATCTACTACGATTCCAGTCATCGCAGTAGTGGCCGGTATCATCCTTTCCTACTGGCTGGCTTCAGGATTCGATTTTACCAACATCAGCATGGGGCTCTATGGTATCGGTATTGCTGCCGTGGGTATGTTGTCCACACTGGGCATCACACTGGCTACGGACGCCTACGGACCGATTGCCGACAATGCAGGCGGTAATGCCGAAATGAGTGGCCTGGGAGCGGAAGTTCGCAAACGCACGGATGCACTAGACTCATTGGGCAACACCACAGCAGCTACAGGAAAAGGGTTTGCCATCGGTTCTGCCGCTCTGACCGGACTGGCGCTCTTGGCATCTTACATTGAAGAAATACGTATCGGACTGGAACGTATCGGCACTACCGTACTGGAACTTCCCAACGGACTGGAGGTGATGATTCAGGAAGCCGGATTCACGGACTTCATGATGTTCTACGATGTCACACTGATGAATCCGAAGGTGATTTCGGGGATGTTTATCGGTAGCATGATGGCCTTCCTGTTCTGCGGACTAACCATGAATGCGGTAGGAAGAGCCGCTGCTCACATGGTGGAAGAAGTACGCCGGCAGTTCCGTGAAATCAAAGGGATTCTGGAAGGTAAGACTGAACCAGACTACGCACGTTGCGTACAGATATCTACATTCGGAGCACAAAAAGAAATGGTATTTCCTTCTCTGTTGGCCATCATCGCCCCCATTGTGACAGGTCTGCTGTTCGGTGTGCCAGGTGTCATCGGACTGTTGATAGGAGGACTTTCTTCTGGTTTCATTCTGGCTATTTTTATGGCCAACTCCGGAGGTGCATGGGACAATGCAAAGAAATACGTGGAAGAAGGAAACTTTGGCGGAAAAGGTAGCGAAGTACACCGGGCGACCGTGGTAGGCGATACGGTAGGCGACCCGTTCAAAGACACCTCCGGTCCCAGCCTGAACATCCTGATAAAACTGATGAGCATGGTAGCCATCGTCATGGCCGGACTCACCGTTTCATGGAGTTTGTTCTAACATAAAAAATTCCCCCGCCAACCTAAACCGTGACGGGGGAATTTACATATAGAGTTTACAATTCATCTTTTGCCAGCACATGACAATTATGTGCCTCAAGCACTTTCAGACACTGTGACATGTCATTCGGCTTGATAACCACATGAGCCTGATCGGCTTGTGCAAAGGCATACATATACTCAATGAAAATCTGCTCCTCAGCCAGGTATTCCAATACCACTGCCAACGAACCGGGCACATTGGCACATGAAAGACAAACCACATCGGTCGACATCACGGCAAAGTTCTTTTCACGTAATACTTCCACTGCTTTGTCCACATCAGAAACAATCAGTCGCAGAATACCAAAATCGGTTGTTTCAGCCATACTAAAGGCATGCATATTGATGCCATTTGCTCCCAAAGTATGCACTACATCGTTGATTCTTCCGGTCTTATTTTCCAAAAAAACGGATAATTGTTTGATTATCATATATTCACTTCCTTTAATTACACCAATACTCGATTATCAATCACGCGTTTAGACTTGCCTTGGCTACGGGCAATGCTATTCGGTTCCACCAGTTTGACTTCTGCACTGATTGAGAGCACACTCTTCAAACGGTCGGAGAGTGTTTTCTTCAGCTTCAGCATGGAACCGATATCATCGCTGAAGAAGTCACGACGCACTTCTACCTGCACTTCCAGTGTATCCAGGTTGTTCTTGCGGTCTACCACCAGCATATATTGCGGTTCAAATTCCTTCATGCCCAAGATGACACTTTCTACCTGCGACGGGAAGACATTGATACCACGGATAATCAGCATATCATCGCTTCGGCCCATAATCGGCGTCATGCGTACACTGGTACGGCCACACGGACACGCATCGGCAATCAGCGAAGTCAGGTCTTTCGTGCGGTAGCGCAACAACGGCATACCTTCTTTGGTCAATGTGGTAAATACCAGTTCTCCCTGCGTACCGTACGGAAGAGTCTCAAGCGTAACCGGATCGATAATTTCCGGATAGAAATGGTCTTCGTTGATGTGCGAACCATACTGCTCCTGACACTCGTAAGATACACCCGGGCCCATAATCTCACTTAATCCATAAATATTGTATCCTTTCAAGCCCAAACGGTTCTGTATTTCCTGACGCATGTTTTCCGTCCAAGGTTCTGCTCCAAACGCACCGATGCGCAGTCCTAATTCCTCTTTCCGGATACCCATCTTTTCTACCACCTCTGCCAGATACAAGGCATACGAAGGGGTACAGGCAATACCTGTAATGTGCAAATCACGAATCAAACGTACATGCTTTTCCGTATTTCCTGTAGAAGCCGGAATAACAGTTGCTCCCAAGTTCTCTACTCCATAATGTGCGCCCAATCCTCCGGTAAACAATCCATAGCCATAACTTACGGAGAAAGTATCGTCACGGGTCACTCCGTATGCCGACAGACAGCGTGACATCACTTCCGACCAGATGGACAAGTCGCGACGTGTATAGCCCACAATCGTAGGATTACCCGTCGTACCGGAAGAAGCATGCACACGCACCACCTCTGAAGAAGGAGCTGCCATCAGTCCGTAAGGATAATTGTCACGTAAATCTTGTTTGGTAGTGAAAGGCAATTTAGTAATATCGTCTATACTCCGTATATCATCAGGAGTCAGGTCCATTTCCTGCATTTTATGACGATAGAAAGGTACATTATGGTATACATACTGCACCAGTTTGCATAAGCGCTTTCCCTGCAGCTCGCGCATCTGTTCACGCGGCATACATTCTTTGTTCGGATTCCAAATCATAAGCTGTGTTTTTCTTTATTTCAGTAGTAGTTTTGTGATTTCTTATTTCAGCGGATGGTCTGCCTGGAACGCTTTCATACGTTCCTCCAGTACCGGATAAAGTTCTTCACGCATGCGCGAAGTGCAGGCTCTTACTCCTTGCTGTTCGCTTCCGGTAGTAGACAAGGATATACTGCTCACTCCATACATCATCAGTTCCCGCAGCAATTCACCTCCTGTCATTCCTGGGTATCCTAAAGTAAAAAAGAAGCCATCGCCCACCTGCTGAGTGACATCCTTATCATAAACGATAGAGAAACCGTGGTCGGTGAAAATCTGCTTCATCCGGCATGCCCGACGTTCATACTCGCGTACATCCTCCACAAAGTTGATTTCTCCTGAAATGGATTTTTCCAACATTTCGGCCATGGCATACTGGGTAGTAGCCGTACAACCGGAGGTAATCATGTACATGATAGAGGCGATAAAAGTCGGTCCGAATACACCCGAATCTTCATAACGGGCCGCCAGAACCGGGTACTGCGTATCAAATAATTTATCGGACACACAGGCTAAGGCTATACGCTGGCCGGCATAGCTGAAAATCTTGGATGCCGACAACATCAGAATATAATTATCCGTATAACGTGCGACCGTAGGTACAAAAGGCGGCTGGTAAGGACGGCCAAACGCATGGCGGAAGTCCATACAGAAATAAGCCTGGTCTTCTAGCACGACCACATCGTATTGCGTAGCCAGCTCTCCGATAATCTTCAATTCACTTTCTTCCAGACAAATCCATGCCGGATTATTAGGGTTAGAATATACCACAGCGGCAATATCTCCTTTTGACAGGAAACTTTCCAACTTGGCACGCAGCGGTTCACCACGGAAATCATGAATGTCAAACAACTCCCACTCAATGCCTAAAATACGCAACTGGGATTTTTGTATCGGGAAACCCGGATCAATGAACAAGACTTTGTTCTTTCCCGGGATTCGCTGAGTACAAGCAATAAAGGCACCAAATGAAGCTGCCACAGAACCAGTGGTGGGCAAACATGCTCGCGGAGAAATATCAATATCAATAAACGCTTTCACGAAACGAGACGCTGCCTGTTTCAGTTCTGCCACTCCGGCAGCCGCCGGATATTGCGAACCAACTCCTCTATCGAGGGCTCTTTTCTCTGCCTCAATACCTATCTTATTGGCCGGAAGACCGGGAGAGCCCTGGTCCATCCGGATAAAAGGAATACCCGTCAGTTCTTCCAGACGAGAAGCTACCAGCAACACATCCCCTATGGTTGCATTGGCCAAATCGGCCACTTTCATTTCTTTCGCTACGGAATTTACCAGCTCTTCACTAAACACGCGACTCATAGGCTCTCAGAATTTCAACTGTTTTACATATTCATGACCTATATCGAAGGCACGATAGTTCATCTGTACCACTTCTTCCCCTTTTGAGGCAAAAATACGACCCACACTTTCGCGCAGAACTTCTGCATCCAGAATTTTCAGGAAAGGAGCTGCGGCCCCTAACAGAATAACATTGGCCGACTTAGGCATGTGGTTTTCTTTCGCCAGATTTTCCACATCCAGTACGACCACATGAGGCTGTGACTCCAATTCCTGCATCAGTTTTTCCTCGTCCGGATAATTCGGAATATTTTTGAAAGGAGCAGCCGAAGTAATAATCCATCCGTCTTTCGACAGATACGGCAGGTAGCGCAAAGCTTCCATTGGTTCCAGCGAGATAATCATATCTGCCGTTCCCAACGCTATCAGGTCAGAAGCAATCGGGGCATCCGACAAACGAAGGTTAGACTGCACATCTCCCCCGCGCTGGCTCATTCCGTGTACTTCGGCTTGCTTCAAGTTCAACCCTAAATGGAGGGCTGCTTCTCCGATAATCGTGGCTATAGACAAGATTCCCTGTCCGCCAACTCCTGAAAGTATTATATCTGTTTTCATTGTTTCTGTGCTTTTTGCTGTTTCAGTTTCCGGTTCAAAGTCTGCATACATTCCCGACGCGGAATGATGACGGATACACCGTTGTATTCTATTTCCTCACGAATGACACGGGTTATTTCTTCCATGTTCTTAGGAAGCGGTACGACTACACGCACATGTTCCGGTTCTACTCCCAAACCCAGACAGATGGCTTCAAACTTATTGGTTCCGGCTGAATCCTGTCCACCTGTCATGGCAGTAGTCAAGTTGTCGGAAATAACCACCGTAATATTGGAGTTATCATTCACGGCATCCAGCAAACCCGTCATTCCAGAATGAGTGAATGTAGAGTCTCCAATCACTGCAATGGACGGGAACAAGCCCGCATCCGCAGCACCTTTAGCCATGGTGATAGAAGCTCCCATATCCACGCAACTGCTTAACGTACGGAACGGAGGAAGTGCACCCAATGTATAGCAACCGATGTCACCGAAAATCTTGGCATCCGGATATTCGGCAGCGACTTTATTCAGGGCATCATACACGTCACGGTGTCCGCATCCCTTGCACAGGGCGGGAGGACGAGGAACTACATTTTGAGCGGCAGCATAGATCTGTTCGCAAGAAAGTCCCAGAACCTGACGTACATTGTCCGGGGTCAGTTCTCCCGTACGAGGCAACTCACCGCTTAAACGACCTTTCACTACATATTTAGAAGGAAGAATGCCTTTCAACTGTTCCTCTACAAAAGGCTGTCCGTCTTCTACTACCAGAATCTCTTTGCAAGAGTCTGCCAGACGGGTCAAGGTTTCTACCGGTAAAGGATACTGTGAAATCTTCAACAAAGGATACGGACATCCATCCGGATAGGTTTCCATCACGTAGTTGTACCCTATTCCACAAGCCACGATTCCTTTCTCAGCCATTCCTTCCTGACCTGCCAACCGATTAAATGCAGACTGTTCAGCCTCATCACGCAGCTTGTCCTGAGTAGCAAT
Organism: Phocaeicola sp.; assembly: GCF_048170425.1. Classification (GTDB taxonomy): domain Bacteria; phylum Bacteroidota; class Bacteroidia; order Bacteroidales; family Bacteroidaceae; genus Phocaeicola. The sequence continues at coordinate 1,711 of NZ_DBEXBB010000177.1, read as the reverse complement.
GGCTTCCACGTAACGGCGGCGGGCATTACCAGGCAATAGAACCCAGTCAGAAGGCACCGACGGACGCCCTGTGCAAGTCACTCCTTTTCCTGAGTCCTGCACTTCGACCGCCGCACGGGAATGTGCCATGCGGGTAGTAATACGCATCAGTACCGGTGTACGCATTTGTTCCGAGAGGTCGTATGCATACGACATCATGTCATAAGCTTCTTGCTGAGAAGACGGTTCCAGCATCGGAATCAAAGCAAACTTCCCATAAAAACGGGAATCCTGCTCATTCTGAGAAGAGTGCATGGACGGGTCATCAGCAGCCAGTACCACTACCCCTCCGTTCACGCCTGTAATGGCCGAATTGACAAACGCATCGGCACAGACGTTCATTCCCACGTGTTTCATGCAGACCAAGGCACGTTTCCCTACATAAGAAACACCCAAGGCAGCTTCCATAGCTGTTTTTTCATTGGTGCACCAGCTGCTGTGCAAACCACGTTCTTTTGCTATCGGAGAGTTTTGAATATATTCCGTAATTTCAGTAGAGGGAGTTCCCGGATAAGCATACACTCCCGAAATTCCCGCGTGAATGGCTCCCAGCGCAATGGCCTGGTCGCCCAACAATAAGCGTTTATTTTTCATATAATATAGAAATTAATTCAGTGTAAAAGAGTCGGCATCGTTCAATACCGGGAATTTTTTCCGGAACGACTGCAATTCCTCCGTATCAATCATGACTTCTGCAAAGCCTTCTTCCTCATCCGCACAGGCAGAAAGTGTTTTGCCATACGGGTCGATGCCCGCCGTTCCACCGCTATATTCGCAATAAGGATCTTTTCCTACCCGGTTTACCCCCAGCACATAGCACTGGTTTTCAATGGCACGGGCACGCAGCAAAGCTTTCCAGGCTTCCACTCTGGGCGAAGGCCAGCTGGCTACATAAATCGCCGCATCATAATCGCCCCGGTTACGTGACCATACCGGGAAACGCAGGTCATAGCAGACCTCCAGCAGGAAACGAACGCCACGGAAGTTCACAACCACCCGTTCCTGTCCGGCCGTATAATGCTTGTCTTCCCCTCCATACGTAAACAGATGCTTTTTATTGTACCACTGCACGTTTCCGTCAGGATGCACAAAGTAGAAGCGGTTATAGAACTTTCCATTTTCCTCGACTGAAACACTTCCGGCAATGGCACAATTACGTTCGGCAGATTTTTGCTTCATCCACTGAAGGGTAGCACTATCAGATGATTCGGCAATACCTTCCGGCGAAGTACAAAATCCGGTGGAAAACATTTCCGGAAGAACAAACAAGTCTGTATCTTGTGCGTGGGCACTGATGAGTTTATCCATGTAAGCCACATTGGTTGCAGGATCGGCCCAACAAATATCTGTCTGTAGTAAAATAACTTTCATGCTTTTCATTCATTAGAAACACCCAAAGGTAACAAATTAATCATAGAAACCAAAAATTAGCATCAAAATACTTCAAAGGCATACGTATTTGTATATTTTTGCAAACGCTTATACAAAAATACCTCGACACGTTGCTGTCAAGGTCTCGACTCGAACGTGACGAGACATCCGCACGAACGTGTCAAGACCTCGTCACGTACGTGTCGAGGTAAAAACGTCAAGAACATGATGATAAAACCCCAGCCTGCTGTCTGTTTTTCATGAAAGAGTCGTGGCTTTTTATCCTAAAAGAACCTTATAA
>NZ_DBEXBB010000176.1:0-9206 GCF_048170425.1 Phocaeicola sp. | reverse complement strand
AAATATGAAAAAAATCATCAGTTTAATGTGTGTCTGGCTGACAATAGCTGCCTCAGCACAAACCGAAAAAGTAGTAAACGAAGGACTTCGTTATTGTGAAAGCACCTATCCCTATCAGGAGGGTATCCTGATTGCGAATTTCGGCACGTCCGAACTGAATCCGCTGAACTCGGAAGGAAAAGGGTACATCAGTTTCTACAAAGACGGAAAATCCGAAGTATTGGTACCTGCCGACGGCAATCTGTCTGCCCCGAAAGGAATGTTCGTACGAAATGACTATCTTTATGTATGCGATGTAAACAAGATTGTGGTATATCACTTAACAGAAAAGAACGAGCAACCACAAGTCATTATGCTGCCTGAGGGTAATTTGTTTGTCAACGACCTGGCAGCCGACGGAAATTATCTGTATGCTTCTGTCACAAATACCGACCGTATTTTCCGTCTGGACATCAGCAACCCGACCCAACCAGGAGAGCCGGAAGAGTGGCTACAGGTAAGCGGTCCCAACGGACTCCTTATACGCAACGGGGTGATGTATGTGGCTTCTTATCCGGCCGATGGGGTCACAAAGGCTGAAAATGTAATTTACCGCATCGACAATCTATCCCAACCTGTTACCCACAAACTGACAAAAATCACCGGTCAATACGACGGAATAGCCTTTTCATCCGATGGAAAGTCGCTGATTGTGACCAACTGGACTCCAGCCCAGCTGAGTAAAATAGACCTGAACAACGGTCACGTCTCTCCGATGGAAATCAAGCTGGACCAGCCTCTCGTAGGTCCTGCCGACATCACCGTAAAAGATGGGGTTATCTACATTCCTGATTTGCCCAACAGCCGGGTAGTCATCACCAAAGAACCATGCTGTTGCCAATAAGATGAAAGCTACCGTCTTATATTACAGCCACAAAGGAAAGACCGCCTTTTTTGCACGAGAGATAGCCATGTATCTCTGGTCAAAAGGGTTAAGCGTCAGCTTGAGTGCCATTTCTGACTTCGACACAAAAAAGCTGGACGAGACGGACTTCCTTATTTCCGGATGCTGGACGTGCGGATGGTTCGTCGTCGGACAGCACCCTCACAAGAAATGGAGCGCATGCAGCCGGACAATGGCAGGACACATATCTCCGCATCGTACCCTCCTTTTTACCACGTATAAATTCAGGACAGGCAGTATGTGCCGGAAAATGAAGAAAGCATTGAAGATACCACGGAACTCTCACATCCCTTTCCTGAAATCCAAAAACGGATTACTGACAGAGACAGACAAAAAGATAGTAGACCAGTTTATCAGTACATCCCTTTTTTATTAATTATAAATGTAATATTGTATGGAAAATAAAAAACTGACCAGCGCTTCAGGAGCACCTGTAGCCGACAATCACAATGTGGCCACCGCAGGACGGCGAGGCCCGATGCTTTTACAAGACGTATGGTTTCTTGAGAAACTGGCACACTTTGACCGCGAAGTGATTCCGGAACGGCGTATGCACGCCAAAGGCTCCGGTGCCTTCGGAAAATTTACGGTTACTCATGACATTACAGCCTACACCAAGGCGGCTATTTTCTCACAGATTGGAAAAGAAACTGAACTGTTTGTCCGTTTCTCTACCGTAGCCGGTGAACGAGGAGCGGCAGATGCCGAACGTGACATTCGCGGATTCGCCATCAAATTCTATACAGAAGAAGGCAACTGGGATTTGGTAGGAAACAACACGCCCGTCTTCTTCCTTCGTGACCCGCTGAAATTCCCCGACCTGAATCACGCGGTAAAACGTGACCCGCGCACCAACATGCGAAGCGCACGCAACAACTGGGATTTCTGGACACTGTTGCCTGAAGCACTGCACCAGGTAACCATCACCATGAGCGACCGAGGTATTCCGGCCTCTTACCGCCACATGCACGGATACGGAAGCCATACATTCTCACTCATCAACGCAGAAGGAAAACGCACTTGGGTGAAATTCCACCTGCATACGCAGCAGGGCATCAAGAACCTGACCGATGCAGAAGCAGAAGCCATCATTGCCAAAGACCGTGAAAGCCACCAGCGCGATTTGTATGAAAGCATTGAAAAGGGCGACTTCCCCAAATGGACCATGTACATCCAGATGATGACGGAAGAGCAGGCCAAGAACTGCCCGTTCAATCCGTTTGACCTGACCAAAGTCTGGTCGCAGAAAGAATATCCGTTGATTGAAGTGGGCGTGATGGAACTGAACCGCAATCCGGAAAATTACTTTGCGGATGTAGAGCAGGCGGCGTTCAATCCGGCCAATGTGGTGCCGGGTATCAGTTTCTCGCCCGACCGTATGCTGCAAGGACGTCTGTTCTCTTATGGAGATACACAGCGCTACCGACTGGGAGTGAACCATCACCAGATTCCGGTCAATCGCAGCCGTTGTCCTTTCCTGAACATGTATCACCGGGACGGACAGATGCGCGTGGACGGAAACTACGGGTCTACGTTAGGATATGAGCCCAACAGCTATGGAGAATGGCAGCACCAGACGGAATACAAGGAGCCGCCATTGGAACTCGATGGAGCCGCTTACCAATGGGACTACCGGGAAGATGATTCAGATTACTACTCTCAGCCGGGCGACCTGTTCCGACTGATGACTCCCGCCCAGCAGCAAGCACTCTTCGAGAATACGGCAAGAGCCATGGGTGATATTCCGGAAGAAATCAAGCTTCGCCATATCCAGAACTGCATGAAAGCGGATGAAAATTATGGAAAGGGAGTGGCAAAAGCCCTGAATATTCCATTAGAAAAGATTTGAATGACAAACTGACTTGACTAAAAAAATCGTCCCCGGCAATTAGCGATAAATTACCGGGGACGGATTTTTTTAGGACCTATCAAAGACGGTTTTTATAAATATCTGCCATCAGTTTCTGATACTGGTTTTCAAGGGTGATATAACTTTGCAGGTTGTCGTACACGTTATCGGCCTCTACATAGAAGTCAATAATCGAAAGTTGTCCGGCAGTCACGGCCTCATAAAGCAAGCGGAGGGTATGATGCATCAAAGGCACATCGTAGGCCTGCATGGCTTCCTGAAGCTGCTGCATTTCATTGAATTGTCCCTGTATTCTTGCTTCCACCTGCAAGCGGGTATTGTCCAGTTGCAGATTGGCGCTCAAGGCCTGCGCCTTGGCAATCTTCAGTTTCTTCCGGTTAGAGAAAATCGGGAAACTTCCTCCTACCAGAAAACCGTTGCTTTTCTCACCTACGGACGTGTTGCGACGGTAACCCACCTCCAGCTTGGGCAGCCAGTTCTGCTTGTTCACGCTTACCTGTTCCGCAGCCGCACGGGAAGCCGCATCTGCCGCCTGAAGGTCTGCATCCTGCATCATCACCTCGTTATACAATGTATGATAATCACGAATGGCTTCCACTGCCGGATAACGGTCTTCCGCAAACTCTAACGGAAGGTTACCGTTCATCGCCAGCAGTTGCTGAAGTGCCGTGCGATGTGCCGCATGGTTCTGCGCCACCTCCGTCTGCACCTTCATGCGTTCCATCTTGATTTTATTCACCTCCAAGGCATTGGCATCTCCTTCTTTCAAACGCTTTTCAAACAACTGCAACAAGGCATCGGCATTTTTCTGCCGTTCCATAAGCAAAGCCTGTTCCTGGTTCAGGCGAATCAAGTCGAGACACAGATTCTTGGCCTGCAGCAGAATATCGCGGCGAAGCGCCTGCTGCTGACGGTCGAGCACATCTTTCTGCAATTTTCCGGAACGACTGCGTGCTGCATACAAGGTCGGGAAATCAAATCCCTGCGTCACCACCAGTTCCGAACTGGCCACTCCATCTACTCCTTTGGCAAAGAACGGGCTGTACTCCACACTGGGGTCTTCCAGGTTATTCTGTGTCTGTACTTCCATCTTGGCTGCCTCCGTAGAATGAAAGACCGCCTGCAGTTCCTTGTTATTCTGCTCTACGGACTGCAATACTTCTTCTATTTTCTGTGCCTGCACACTGCTGGCAAATGCCAGTCCTGCAAGCCACATCCATCCTATTTTTTTCATTCTTCTGTTCTTTTAAGGGTTTTCTTCCGGTTCATTAACTCGTACACAATGGGAATGACGAACGCATTCAGGAAAGTGGAAGTCAGCAGACCTCCCAGAATGACCTTCGCCATCGGACTCTGAATTTCATTTCCCGGCAAATCGCCGCGCAACGCCAGCGGAATCAATGCAAAAGCAGAGGACAGAGCCGTCATCAGAATCGGATTCAGACGGTCAAGTGAACCACGCACCACACTTTCACGCACTCCCAACTGCTGTTCTTCACGCAACAGATTGTAGTGTGTGACAAGCAGCATTCCGTTACGGGTAGCGATTCCGAACAACGAGATGAAACCGATAATGGCGGGAATGCTGACTTCACCCGTAGTCAGGAAGAGAGCAAAGACTCCTCCAATCAGGGCCAAAGGCAGATTCAACAGGATAACGCCACTTTCTGCCGCATCGTGGAACTGCATGTACAGCAACAGGAAAATCACTGCAATACTCATCAGAGAAGTCAGCAACAAGGTACGGCTGGCAGCCTGTTCACTTTCAAACTGTCCGCCATATTCTATATGATACCCTTCCGGCAAGCTGATTTTTTCTTCCACCCGGTGCTGGATGTCGTTCACCACACTGCGCAGGTCGCGCCCGCTGGTATTGGCTGAGATTACGATTTTTCGTTTTACGTTCTCACGGTTGATGGTATTGGGTCCCATGGAGGAAGTCACGTCTGCCACATAGGAAAGAGGTATCTTCCGGCCTTGTGCATCGTCAATCATCAGTTCCTTGACACGTTCCATCGTACCACGGTCGGATTCTGCGGCACGTACCACCAGGTTAAAGGTCTTTCCCTGTTCATATACCTGCGACACGACCTCACCGGCCATGTTGACCGTGACAAACTCACTGAACTGCGGTAACGAGATACCGTATTTAGCCAGCATTTCACGCTTCGGCACAATCTTCAGTTCCGGACGCTCAATCTGCTGCTCCACATTCAGGTCGGCAATCCCTTCTACGTCACTCACCGCTTCCTTTATCTGGTTACCGATGGCAAACATCCGGTTCAGGTCGTCGCCGAACAGCTTGATGGCAATGCTGGCCTGCGTACCGCTCAACATGGCATCGATACGGTGGCTGATGGGCTGCCCGATTTCAATGTTGGCACCCGTAATGACCGACAGTTTGTGACGCACTTCGTCCAGCAATTCGGCATGCGAACGGTCTTTCAGCTCAAAAGGTGCTTCTATTTCGGATACATTCACTCCCAGCGCATGTTCATCCAGTTCGGCACGTCCTGTTTTGCGGGCCACGGTCTGGATTTCAGGAATCGAAAGCAGCAATTCCTCTGCCTGACGGCCTATCTTGTCAGATTCTTCCAGCGAAATGCCCGGCAAGGAACTGACATTGATGGTGAAGGAGCCTTCATTGAAGGAAGGAAGAAAACTGTGCCCCAGCGTAAAGAAAATTCCCAATGCCAGGATAAAGAAAGCTACCGTTCCTCCCAATACCGTCTTCTTATGTTCCAGCGCCCAGAGCAAGGCTCGTTCATAATATTTCTTCAACCATACGGCAAGGAAGGCTTCCTTGGGCAATCCCTCTCCCTTGGAAGTATTTTTACCCAACAGGTAGCTGCAAAGTACCGGAGTCAGGGTCAAAGCTACTATCGTAGAAGCAAACAAAGAAACGATAAAGGAAATACCTAACGGAACCAGCATACGTCCTTCCATTCCGCTCAGGAAGAAAAGAGGAATAAAGCTGACAATGATAATCAACGTAGAGTTCAGAATAGGCATACGTACCTCACGTGAAGCCTGAAAGACAACTTCCCGTACCGGTTTCCGTTCTGCTAACGGCAACTGACGGTTTTCACGCAGATGCTTCCATACATTTTCCACGTCCACAATGGCATCGTCCACCAGCGAACCGATGGCAATGGCCATACCACCCAGACTCATGGTATTGATACTGAGTCCTAAGTAATGCAAGGTCAGGATGGCTACCACAAGCGACAGGGGAAGAGTTATCAGTGAAATAATCGTAGTACGTGTGTTGGCCAGAAACAGGAACAGCACAATCACTACGAAAATGGCACCTTCGTAAAGTGAGTCCTGCACGTTGCTGATAGAGCTTTCAATAAAACGTGACTGACGGAAGATGTCGGTAGAAATATGCACATCCTTCGGCAGGTTCTTCTGCAAATCGGCCAAAGCGGCTTCCAGTTTTTCAGTCAGCTCAATGGTTCCGGTATTCGGTTGCTTGGTCACCGTAATGAGTACCGCCGGTTTCCCTTTTTCGGAAGCCAGTCCCAACTTGGGCTGCTGTGACCCGATACGCACATCGGCCACGTCCTCCAGGGTAATGGGGGCTCCGTCCGGAGTAGTCTTGATGACGGCACGTCCCAACTTACGCACATCGTCGGTAGAGATGACTCCACGCACGATGTATTCATTTCCGTATTCATAAATGACACCTCCGTTGGTGTTCTGGTTCATGCCTCGTGACACTGCCATCACTTCGCCCAACGTCACGCCATAGTGGCGCATACGGCCCGGATGAACCAGAATCTGATATTCCTTGATGTCGCCTCCCAGTACAGCTACCTGAGCCACACCTCCGGTAGACAGCAGACGCGGACGGATGGTCCAGTCGGCCATGGTACGCAAATCCTGCATGGAAGTGGAGTCGGAAGTCAGTCCCACAATCAATAACTCTCCTAAGATAGACGACTGAGGACCTAATGTCGGTTTACCCACATTGTCGGGCAAGTCCTCACCTGCCGCCGCTAATTTTTCCGACACAATCTGGCGCGCCAGGTAAATGTCGGTATCCCACTCAAATTCCACCCATACGACAGAAAATCCCGTGGTAGAGGAAGAACGTACCCTGCGTACATGAGTCGCTCCGTTCACGGCAGTCTCTATCGGGAAAGTAACCAGCTGTTCTACTTCTTCGGCAGCCATCCCGTTGGCTTCGGTCATCACCACTACGGTAGGCGCATTCAAGTCAGGAAACACGTCCACTTCGGTATGGAAAGCCGTATAGGTTCCCCCTATCAGCAACAACACCGAAGCCACCAGAACCAGCAAGCGGTTCTGTAGCGAAAATTGTATGATTTTATTCAGCATAGTGCGTCACTTTTAATGGTTGTGGGTATGAGCCGGAATGGCATTGGAAGCGGCTGCCAGCTTCACATGAATGGCACCACGGGTTACCACGGTATCTCCGTCTCTCAGACCGGAAAGAATTTCTACCCGCTCTCCGTTGGAAGTTCCTAATTGTACTTCTTGTTTTTTATAACATTCGTCATCGAGTTTCAGGTACACAAAATAAAGTCCTTGTTCCTCGGTCAGCGCTGATTCCGGCAGACTGATGACTCCCTGACGTTCACCGGACAGCAGAAAGACTTCCACAAATGCGCCTGGAACCATGTCGCCACGGTTGTCAAATTCGAATGTCACCGGTACATAATAAGACGTATCGCCTGATGATTTTCCAAACGAAAGCACTTTTCCACCCAAGTTCTCCAGGCAGTAGACCTTGTTATTGTAGGGTGTCTTGAAGTTAGCCGACACAATGCGGGGAAGTTGTGCATAATAACGTTCCGACACATCGGCCTTCAGCACCAAGCGGCGCATCTGAGTCACCGTCATCAACGGCTGTCCTACCGTTACGTAATCACCTTCCTTCACCAGGCAGTTTTTTACAAACCCGCCGATAGGCGCTTTCACGGCTACTCCCTTACCCGACTTGCTGGGCAGTAAAGCCTCGTATGCCAGACGGGCATTCTGGTATGCCTCCCGCAAAGCCGCAAATTCTTTCTGCGACACAATCTGGCTGTCTATCAGTTTTTCTGCACGTTCGTATTCTTCCTTGGCTTTTTCATAGGCCACCTTTGCCTTTCTCACAGGGTCACCTTCCTGAATGTGCTCAGCGGATACACTCAGCAGTTCACTGCCCTTGCCCACTTCAATTCCTTCCGCGATTTTGCGGGAGAAAGACACCACTCCCGAAGAAGCTGCTACCACCGTTGCTTCCTGGCCTTGTGCCGACAGAATCTGTCCGCCAGCCTGTATCACTTCCCGAAAGGTTCCCGGGTGAATCACTTCAGCTTCTACCCCAGCCGCTTTTGCTTTCTCCGGAGTCAGTACGATTTCATCTGAATGAGCCGTTTTTTCCTCTGCATGTATTTCCGCTTCATGGTCATGACCTTCATGCTCATGGTCGTGTGCGTGTTCTCCGCATCCCCCAAAAAGGAACATACACAATGTTCCCGTCAAAATATAGTTTTTCATTGAATACTGTTGTTTTTCGTTTTGCAAAAATAAACCCTACACGTTGCAAACTGGTTGCAAAGTGCAGTAACATCCCTAAAAATCAAGCTACAACAGCAAAAGGAGGAGCACGGAAATTGCGAACGGCAGAAAAATGCCGGGCATGCAGTTTTTCTACGTAATAGGAAATCATATCCCCTCGTTCAACGGAAACTGATGGAGCTTCCAGACAAAGGGATGAAAGATAAATCAAAGTGTAAAATGTATAGTCCGGTGTGAAATCCGGCAAATGATGAGGAACAGAAAAGGACAGATGAGTGACACAACTGATGTCGCACGCATGCTTGTCGGCGTCTCCGGCACAATGACGCTCTCCTTCGCATCCGTCATGCGATGACGCAGCGCAAGTCTCCATATCCGGACTGACACAAAACGCCTCATTGTGATGATGATGTGGAAACACACCTACCACCAGTACCCACAGGCTGACCAAGAGCAAACAATATGTACCTAATATCTGCTTCATTCTTTTTTCTGTCGGACACAAAATTACAAAGAAATCTCCTAAAAAACAAAAGATATTGCTGACTGAAACATTTGACGCTCCTTCCACCAGGCATGCCAAGCATTTAAAAAATTCAGAAAGCAACTACATAAACCAAGGAAGCATTCGGAATTTTGTATGCCCCCTCCTCGAAAAACTTACGTTTTACGAATCAAAACTGTATGTTTCCCATGCGAGAAACGTATAGTTCCGCAGGGCGAAACCTACAATAGTCCAAGAATTTTTACTGATAATGACCCTTCCATTGCATTACGATAAAAGGAATTTCGCAAATTCCCTAGAAATCAATCACAAACACAGATAAAAAAGACGGTGAAGAAGTGGTTTTGTACCACTGA
>NZ_DBEXBB010000175.1:0-14313 GCF_048170425.1 Phocaeicola sp. | reverse complement strand
TGGTGTGTGCGAACACACATACCATTCTATCCGGCCAGAGGAACAAAATAAGAACCTCACCACCATAAAATAAACCTGTGCTTAACTTTTCCATGTTTCTCTTGTAGGAAACGTTTGTTTCCGCTTCCTGAGCCATAGGTCTTGCATATGGGAAATGTACGGTTCTGGGGCGGGAAATGTAGAAAACAATTCAGCACACAATGCAAGGCATCAATACATCCTCACTTCATGGCAATCAGAAATTCATCATCCGCCGAATTTTCTCCAAGAACCGTGCGGCATGAATCCTATTTTTTGTGTATGACCGGGCAACAGTAAAAAAACAAATATAAGGAAAACGAATCCTGCCCCGTCGTATTCTCAAATGAAGCCTGTGTCACAAATATATCCTAACAGATGAATCATGGATTATCTTTCCTCGCCTTTCGTTTGTAGGAAAAGCTCTGCCATTTCTCTTCCGGCCATTGCTGCCGCTGCATTTCAAACCGGGCCATGACGAAAAGCAAATCCGACAGGCGGTTGATGAACCGGAGAATCTCTCCCGGCACAGTATCCTTGCGGTGGAGCGTCCACAGCCTTCGCTCCGCCCTGCGTGCCACGGCCCTTGCATACTGCAACTGGGCAGACAGCGGGGTGCCTCCCGGCAGGATGAAGTAGCCATTGTCTTCCAGCTGCGACATCATCTCATCCATCCATTCCTCACAAAACTTATCCAGCTCCTGCGGCAGCTCGTTCGGGTTCTGCGCTCTGAAGGCAGAAGGAGTGGCCACATGACTCATCACGACCATCAGGCTGCGCTGTATAAAACAGAGTTTGTTCTGCCACTCGTCCGTTTCCGGCAACATACTTCGGATGATACCCAATAAGGTATTCAGTTCGTCCAGGCAACCGTTTGCTTCGATGCGAATGTCATCCTTGGGCACGCGTGTGCCTCCATGAATACCGGTCGTTCCCTCGTCTCCGGTACGGGTATATATTTTTCGCATAATTCGATGTATATGTTAGTCCCACAATTTAAAAAAGTCATTCTCTCCCCAGTACCAGTGCGTGTATCCGGCAATCACGTTCTTGTAACGGTACAAGGGGGTGTCTACCGCCGCACCTTTCACATTGTACTGGCTCACTTCGGAGGGAAGCAAATCGGGCTGGACGACCGACGAATAATGGAATTCGTGTCCCTTGAGTTGCATCCCGCGATACTGTGCCGTACGATACCCCAGGTGCAGACGCATTTTTTCCAGCGTACATTCCAAAGGCAATACGCCTGCCATCGGGCAGGAAGCGCCCTCGCGTGAAATCAGTTTCCGGCACAAATACATCATGCCTCCGCACTCGGCAAAAAGCCGTCCTCCGCGTTCGGCAAAGTCTCTCAACTGTGCCCCTAACTTTTCATTACGGCTCAGCGCTTCGGTGAAAAATTCCGGATAGCCGCCCGGCAGATACACGTAATCCGCCTGTGGCAGTTCATCGCCTGCCAGCGGACTGAAGGTCACCACATCTGCCTTCCGGGAAAGAACGTCCAGGTTTTCTTTGTAGAGAAAGTTGAATGCAGCATCCCGGGCCACTGCAATCCTTGGCCGCTGAAGTCCGTCGGAGAAGGTAACCGATGAAGCCGGATGGGCATCGTGTATTTCCAGCGGACGTACGGCCATCTCTAACAGACGTTCCACATTCACGTACTGCTCAATCCCGTCGGCCACCCTGTCGGACAAGGCATCAATTTCTGATTCCTTGCCGATGGTCAGTCCCAAATGTCGGGAGGGGACTTCTATATCCGGCATCTTGGGCAGATAGCCTAAGTCGGCCACTCCCACATCGGCACAGGCGTCTTTCAGGTATGAATAGTGCGAAGGGGAACCTACCTGGTTGAAGATAACTCCTGCCACCTCCACCTTGGGAGAAAAATGCTTCAACCCATACAGGATTGCAGCAACGGTATAGGCCGAAGAGCGTGCATTGAGGATGACTACGACGGGCAGGTTCAGCAGGGAGGCTATCTCAGCACTGCTTCCTTTCATCCGGTCGTACCCGTCGAACAGGCCCATCACGCCTTCCGCCACGCAGGCAGAAGCGTCCTGGGCATACTGGGCATACACTTCACGCACATGGTTCTCCGAAGCCATCCAGGTGTCCAGGTTGACAGATTCCCGGCCCGCCGCAATGGCATGAAACTTCCCGTCAATGTAATCGGGTCCGCACTTGAAGGGTTGCACGTGCATGCTTCTTCGTTTGAATACCCTCAGCAGTCCCATCGTAAAGGTGGTCTTGCCGCTTCCGGAGGCGGCTGCTCCAATCAAGAATTGAGGTTTGACTAACGACATAAGCTTTCAGTCTTTTGCATTCGCATAATCTTTCTTTTTCTTTACGATGTCAACCTGTTTGTGCTGGAGGATAAAGCGGATATGGTCGATGTAAATCTGCTGGATGGCGGGTTGCTCGCCCAATCCTTCCATCAAGGGCGTGACTTTGTATCCTTTTTCCTCCAAGGCTTCCTTCATGTCGACCGCGATGTCGTTTTTGGCATGGTCGCCAGCCACAAACATGAAGGGAACCAGCTGTACTTGCGTGATTTTCTTTTGTGCCTGCAACCTGTCGACGGCATTGTCGAAGGTGGGATAGCCTTCTACCGTACCGACGGCAAAATCAGAATGGCCTTCGGCTTGCAGCATGTAATCCAGCATGGCATACTGTGCGGTGGCGGGTGTATAAGTGCCATGGCCTACCAGTATGGTGAAAGTTTTCTCCCGGCTTTTCTCTGCCAGACAGTCTATCACCTGCTTGTAGTCGTCGGGCGTGTAAAGCAATGGCATACCCAGACGAATCTCCTTGAACAAAGGACGCATCTGGTCTATGTCTTTACGGAGTGACTCCATCTCTATGCCGTCAATGATGTTAGTCGACTGGATAATCACGTGGGTATACCCTTCCGCTTTCAACTGGGCCAGTGCTTCCACCGGATTCAGCTTGCGCACGCCGCGCTTGGCCAGCCGGCGCATGATGATACGCGAGGTATAGGCTTCACGGAAATCCAGTTGGGGAAATTCTGCCCTGGCTTTCTGGTTGATGGCGTCGATGGTAAGGGCACGGGTATCATCGTGCGTGGTACCGAAATGCACCATCAGCAGCGCGATTTTATCGCCTTCCTGAAGATTCTGCATCACATCTTCGTGCACAAAATTTTCTTCTGCATGTACATAAGCGGGAAAGGATAAACCACATAAAGCGATATAGCAGGAAACAAGAATCGATTTTACTTTCATAAGTACATTAAATTCGTGAATAATAATCTCACGCAAAGATAATGCCATCTTCCCATTTCCCGGAAACGGACAATACTATAGATTGTTATAGTATGACAAAAAGTAATTATAGAGCGTTTGTTTTTAATTATATCCTTTAACTTTGCAATACAGTTTCTCGTTTGAAACGGAATAGAATAAACACTTTTTACATACTCCTCCAACGGGTTTGTATGGCAAAAAGTCATAACACACAAAAAATAGACCATGAAGCATCTAATTGGGTGGGTATGTCTGTGCATACCCTTCTTGTTTGGCTGTACAGGAAAAAAGAGTTCGAATGTGGATGATAAAGCGAATGTAAACAGCACTTTCACCGCTGCCGACACGAATGCCTGTATTGTTCCTGAATACGCAAAAGGATTTCAAGTGACATACACCGAAAAAGGCTATTGCCTGCTGGACATCAAGGACCCGCAAAAGGAAGAAGGCGGAGAGTCTTATCATTTTGTGCTGAAACCGAAAGGATTGAAAATCACGGATATGCCGCAAGGTTATACCGTCATAGAAACGCCTGTCAAAAGTACTATCTGCATGACCTCCCTGCAACTGTCCAACTTTATCAAACTGTCGGCACTGGATGCCGTGGCCGGCATTACGAGTACCCGTCATCTTTTCAATGCCGACATGCAGAAAAGGCTGGATGAGGGGAAGACGCACAAGATTGGCATAGAGGGCAATTTTGACAATGAGATTATCATGGGTATCAACCCCGACATCATCTTGATTTCGCCTTTCAAGCGCGGAGGATATGATGCGCTGACGGAAGTGGGCATCCCCCTCATTCCGCACCTGGGATACAAGGAAATGACTCCTCTGGGACAGGCAGAATGGATTAAGTTTGTCGGGCTGCTGATTGGGAAAGAAGAGAAAGCAAACCGGATTTTTGCTGCCATAGAGAAACGTTATCAGGAACTTATTAAGCTTACCTCGCAGGTGAAAAAACGGCCTGTTGTATTCAGCGGTGAACTTCGAGGGGGCAACTGGTATGCCGTAGGGGGAAAGAGTTTTCTTGCCCAGTTGTTCAAAGATGCCGGAGCCGACTATTTCCTGAAAGATGACATACATTCTGGAGGAGTTTCACTTGACTTTGAAACCGTATACAGTCAGGCGGCCTACGCGGACTACTGGAGAATCGTCAACAGCTACAAAGGGGATTTTTCCTATAACGCCCTGCAAACTGAGGACATCAGGTATGCCGATTTTCAAGCCTTCAAGAAAAAACAGGTCATTTACTGCAACATGAGCCAGAAGCCGTTCTATGAGAGTATGCCCATGGAACCGGAAGTGGTGCTGGCAGACCTGATTGCGATTTTCCATCCGCAGTTGTTGCCCGACCATACTCCACGCTATTACGAACTGTTAAAACAATAACTTTCCTGCCGCATGAAACGTCCGGTCGCACTTTATATGTTGCTTATCGCCCTATTGATTTTCGTGTTCTTCCTGCTGAACATCCTTTTAGGGTCTGTACAGATTCCGTTCAAGGATATATGGCACATTTTATGGGGAGATTACGACGGGAATGAGATATGGCAGAATATCGTATGGAAATCCCGCATCCCGCAAGCGCTGACGGCACTGGTGGCGGGAGCCGGACTGTCGGTAAGCGGACTACAGATGCAGACGGTGTTCCGTAATCCGCTGGCCGGACCATCTGTCCTAGGAATCAGCTCGGGGGCCAGTATGGGCGTGGCCTTTGTGGTCTTGCTGTCGGGCACTATCGGGGGCGTCGCTTTAAGCAAAGTGGGCATCATGGGCGAAATCGCCTTGACCATTTCGGCTATTATCGGTTCATTGTCTATCATGGCGCTTATCATCTTCGTTTCGCAGAAGGTGAAGGGAAACGTGACACTGCTGATTATCGGAGTGATGGTGGGCTACGTGGCCAATGCGGTCATCGGGGTACTGAAATATTTCAGTGTGGAAGAAGACATACGGGCCTACGTCATCTGGGGATTGGGAAGCTTTGCCCGCGTATCCGGCAACCAGATGACCTTGTTTGTTTCTATTATGCTGGTGCTCCTGCCGCTTTCGTTCCTGCTGGTGAAGACCTTGAACCTGCTATTGTTAGGGGATGCCTACGCGCGCAACTTGGGACTGAACATCAGAAGAGCCAGGTTGCAGGTCATCACCTGTTCCGGCGTATTGGTGGCCATCGTCACGGCCTACTGCGGACCAATTATCTTTTTAGGACTGGCGGTTCCTCACTTGTGCCGCAGCCTGTTCCGCACGTCAGACCACCGCATCCTGATGCCCGCTTCCCTGTTGATGGGAGGAGCCATGGCTCTTGTGTGCAACCTGATAGCGCGCATGCCGGGATTTGAAGGGGCACTTCCCGTCAACTCTGTAACGGCCCTGGTAGGGGCTCCGGTGGTAATATCGGTTTTGTTCAACAAACGACGCAATGACATGAACGAATGATGGAAAAGAACCATATACAAATCAATCATCTCACAATCGGATACAAGGAAAAAGGCAACCGGAAAGTGGTGGCCTCCGACATCAATGCGACCATCAAAAGCGGGGAACTGACCTGCCTGTTGGGAGCGAACGGTATCGGAAAATCCACGCTGCTTCGTACCTTGTCCGGATTTCAGGCTCCGTTAGGAGGCAAAATTATCGTCAGGGAAAAGCCATTGTCTGCGTATTCCGACAAGGAACTGGCCACTATCATTGGCGTGGTGCTGACAGAGAAATGCGAACTGAGAAACATGACCGTGGAAGAGCTGGTGGGCATGGGACGAAGTCCGTACACCGGATTCTGGGGACGGCTGGGCAAGCACGACAAGGAGGTGATTGATGACTCCATCAAGCTGGTCAACATCGAGCACCTGAGATACCAGATGGTGCATCAGCTGAGCGACGGCGAGAGACAGAAGGCCATGATTGCAAAGGCGCTGGCTCAGCAGACGGACATTATTTTCCTGGACGAGCCGACGGCCTTTCTCGACTTTCCGAGTAAGGTGGAGATTATGCAACTGCTGCACCGTTTGTCGCATACAAGTAACCGCACCATCTTCCTGTCTACTCATGACCTGGAACTGGCATTGCAGATTGCCGATAAAGTCTGGCTGATGAACAAGGAGAACGGCGTGAGAACCGGCACCCCGGAAGATTTGTCACTGGATGGCAGTCTCAGCCATTTCTTCTTGCGGAAAGGTATCCGGTTTGATATGGAAAGCGGTCTGTTCCGTATTGCCAAACAGGCTACGGTTTCTGCACGTCTCCTCGGAGAGGGATACCGGTATACCATGGTGCAAAAAGCACTTGCCCGACACGGAATTGACGGAAACAGAGCGCACGAGTCCGACTGGTACATAGAGGTTGCCGACACGTCTTTCCTGCTCCATCCTGCCAACGGACAGACTGTGCAAGCATCCACCATCGAAGATTTACTGCAGTCAGTGCACCAGCTGCTTGCCGCCCTGCCCCGTTAAACGGCAAACGATATGTCCCTCCTCGTCTATCAGCATCAGCGTAAGTTCCGTCCGACTGAGCAAGGACAGGCAATGTTTCATACACAAATTAAGAAGTGCAGGAAAGAAAAGCACCGCATCCGGTTCCGGTAGTCCTTTCCACAGCTCTCTGGCCAGCGTCATATTCCCAATTACCTTCTGTGCCTCCGGAGAGCAGCCGCAGTCATAGGCCAGTTCCATGAGGAACTGCTTGTTCATCACCACCTGCTTGCTGTAGGTATTCAGGTGCCCCTCTGCCAGTTTCACCGCTTTTCCCAACATGATGCCCATCGTCACTTTGCTAATGTGCAGGTCGTCCGCAATCTTCAGCGTGTCACCGATATAATTCCCGTAATGCACAAATGCCTGCGGGGGCAAATCCGGATATTCACGTTTCACGAATTTCTCGCTTTTCGCTCCGGAGTTGATGACCAGCCGGCTGGCTCCGATTGCCTGGCAGACTTCTACTTCCCGACGAATGGCTTCCACAAAAGCCTCGGAAGAAAAGGGCCGTACAATGCCCGAGGTTCCGATGATGGAAATCCCTCCCACAATGCCTAATTTGGGATTGAACGTACGAAGGGCAAGCTCCTCTCCTCCCGGTACGGAAATCGTTACCTCCAGTCCCCCGTCGTACAGTGCCGACAGTTCCCGGACAATCATCTGCCGGGGTACCGGATTAATGGCGGGCTCTCCCACCGGAAGTCCCAGCCCCGGAAGAGTGACTTTCCCTACTCCTCTTCCCTGCAGGAAACGAATGCCGGGTTGCGCAGAAAAAGAAACCTTAGCTTCTATCACGCTGCGGTGGGTCACATCGGGGTCGTCGCCCGCGTCTTTCACCACAGCAGCCGTGGCCGATGCCTCCTCTTCCTGCCAGACCGACTTGACCGGCAAGGATAACTCCTCCCCGTCGGGAATATGAAAGCGTACCTCTGAAAGAGACTCACCGGTAAGTAACCTGATTAAGGCAGCCTTGCCCGCAGCCGTGGCACATGCCCCGGTCGTATAGCCGCTGCGCAAAGGATAAAAATCGGGCAGCAAGCGTTCGATGACCTTACGCAGTCCGTGTATGCCTGTCACCGTGATAAAACTGGCCGGTAGCGAAGGTCGGCAAACCGCATAGACCGGGATGCCCAAACGACGGGCTGCTTCCAGCTTCTCTACAAAACCTCCGCTCTCCCCACTTTCTTTGGTCAAGATGGCCTGAGGCTTCAATTTCTCTAAGAGTTCCGTCTCCGGTGCGTCTTCGTGGTAGAATACCAGCCGGCTCGCATCGAAGCCCTGTTGCACGGCCAGCGAAACAGATTCTTCCCTATCCAGAATACGGAACCAACATTCCGGTCGCAAGGTATCATCGGCCCAGAAGCCGCGCAGCTTACCGATGGTCTGTACGCCTGTCAGCGCCAGAAGACGGGAAATACCATCTTCCTTCAGCCGACGGACAGCCTCCTGATAATCCTTGCACCAGATGACTTCATCCGTCCGTGCAGGATAGGTACGTTCAAAGCGAACCACATCCAGGTGAAGCTTCCGGCTGACCTGCTCCACGGTCTCGTGCAACTGGACGGCAAAAGGATGAGCCGCATCAATCAAAAGGCGTATGCCTTGGGAGCGGCAGAAATCTTCCATCTTTTCCGTATCCATGCCTCCGGTCACACGCTGCCCGTGGAGGCAACATACTTGCTGTAACTCTCCGCGCGTAGAGTAGAAATAAGGCTTGCCCGATTCGTCCAGCACCTTCACGGCCAGGCGGCCTTCCGTAGTTCCACCTAATACCAGTATCATGAGCGAAACAAGTGTGTAAAGTCTGAAGCATACAAACGCGAGAGTCCCTTGCGGTTATCTATCGCTTCTCCCACTACCAACAGGGTGGTCAGTGTCAGATTGTTTTCACGTACGATACGTGCCAAATCCTTCAGTACGCCCCGGTATATTTTTTCTTCCTTCCATGTCAGTTTATAGCAGGCTGCCACAGGAGTCTCCGGCGGATAAGCCTGCAACAACTCTCTCTGCACATCCTCCACAATGGATGCGCTCAGGTAGATGCACATGGTACTTTGTGACTGGGCCAGCTTGTGCAACTGTTCTTTCTCCGGCATGGGGGTTCTTCCCTCTCCACGGGTCAGGATAATGCTCTGCACTTTTTCCGGTATGGTGAACTGCGAACGCAAAGCAGCGGCAGCGGCCTGGAAAGAAGAAATTCCCGGCGTGATGTGATAGCTCATACCGTAGGCATCGAAGAACGCCATCTGCTCCTGGATGGCTCCATAGATACACGGGTCGCCGGTGTGAAGACGGACCACGAACAGTCCCTTGTCGTAAAACTCTTTCATCAGGGCAAACTGTTCCTGCAAATCCATGTGGGCCGAACTGCGTACCACTGCCCCCTCCTTTGCATAATAAGTCAGTTCACGCGGCACGAGACTGCCGGCATACAGTACCAAATCGGCCTTTTCAAGCATCCGCTTGCCACGCACGGAAATCAGTTCCGGGTCACCCGGTCCGGCTCCTACAATTTCGATATGCCCTCCACGCAGCGCATTTGCATCCAGTGTGACGGCAAAAGTGAAATGCGAACCCGGCACCAACTCTCCTTTCTGTTTTTCAATTAACCACTTTCCACATCCGCTGCTCTTGAAAGCCGCACTCTCGGCCACCCCATACACTCCGGTCACGTCATGGACTTTCTGCGACGGATTGGGAATCTCCATACCACTCAGTTCCTCCGGAATATAGATGTAAAGCTTTGCCTGTGGCCATTTATCCTGCAACACCTTCAACAACGGTTCGTCTTTCTTCAGTTCTATCGTACTGATAGTAGCCAGTGACAACGGGGAGAGACGACGGGATTTCATGAAATCCTCGATGTACTCCGCAACCCCGTCGGGCACACACTGTTTCTTACAACCCACTCCCAAATGCAACACCTGCGGACGATAATACAACGCCTGTACTGGAGCCTCGTACTCATAAGGAGTGACAGCTATCAGCAGGTCTGTTTCTTCGAAAGGAATATCCTCATAATGATAATAAGCCTTGACATACGACGGAAGCGTACGTTCCAGCCAGGCGGTACCCTTGTCCTTTATGTCCAACAGCAAGGCCACTCTTTCCCGATTTACGAAGCGAGCAATCGCGCGGTTCATTTCCTCGTGCGTACAGGCAGTCTGCCATCCGAATCGGGAAGCCAGCAAATCCAGCGCCCATACCCCGTTGCAGTCGCTCTGGGTAGTAATGACGGCCTGAGCACCAAGAATCGACGAAATCTGCCCTGCCCACTCATTGGCTCCTCCCACATGACCGGACAATACCGGAACCACAAACTGCCCGGTACTGTCCATGCATACCACAGCCGGATCGGCATATTTGCTCGACACACAGGGAGCAATACAGCGCACACAGATACCCATAGCACCGATAAACAGGAAGCGGTCGTATGCCGCAAACGAAGCCGCCACGAAATCACCGTATGATTCCACCTGCGTACATCCGTCCAGTGACTTTTGTGAAAAAATGGTACAATCTCCCAACTCCTTCTGTAGCAACTGCGCCATCGGCAATGCCTGAGAAGATATCAATATAATGGCTGTTTTCTCTTTCATTCTGCTTTCAATATTTCAATTGGATTATGGGCATCCACCACAAGTCGGATGCGTTCGGTTACCCGGCGCCCAACCTGAGCGATTCCCTCATAAAACTGCTGTAAACTGTCCTCACTTACTGAATTGAACACAATCACTCCCCCCGGAAGCAATACCTCGTCTACCCGCTTCAGCAATTCTGGCAGCCGACCGCCATGTCCGCCTATGAACACGGCATCCGGACGGGGAAGATCGGCTAAAGGCAACTCCATGAAATCCCCGCCTACGAAGCGTATTCCGGGAGTGCCCCACCTGACACTGTTTGCCCGCAACAACTCTTCTCCCTCCGGACGACGTTCGAATGCCACCACGTCGAGGTCGGGATACACACTTTTCGCCTCAATGGACACGGAACCGGTGCAACTGCCGATGTCCCACAACACCGTGCGAGCCTGCAAATCCAGCATGCTCAAGGTCTGCAAGCGTACGGGTCTTTTCGTAATCATGTTGACACGCCCGTTCAGCAGGTGGAATTCCGATTCATTCAGTCCGAGCGGACGACGACGCAGCCCCGTACGCAGAAGAATCATGCAGTTGGGCGACGTAAATTCGGAGCTCATGGCTTCTTCCACTGTAAACTCCCGTACCCGCTCGTCCGAAATATTGCCTAAAGCCTCTCCCACATACAAGCGGTAGTTGTCGTATCCGTATGCATGCATACGGGCAGCGATGGCCGCCGGAGTCTTGACTTTGTCGGTCAGCACACCGAGCATGCCCTCCCCACGGATAAGGGCGGCATCAAACGCCTTCCACGGACGGCCAGTGAGCGATACCATCCGCATATCCTGATACGGCAACAGCAAGCGATGGGCCAGCATCTGCAACGAGTTGAACGTGGGGTACACCCGGATGCAGCTCTCGGGCAACACACGCTGCACCGTGTTGGCAAAGCCGAAAAACAACGGGTCGCCGGAAGCAAAAACCACAATCTCACGGTACGCGGCATATTGCCGGAACACCTTGTCCAAAGGCACGGTAATGTCTATCCACACCGCTCCTGCGGGCAGGAACCGCTCCACCAGCTGATGATGACGTATGCCCCCCGAAAACACTTTCCCCCTAGAAATGACCTCCTGCACCTGAGGAGAAAAGTAAATCTCGGCACTGTCGCTGATACCGATAATATGAAATGACTGCTTACACATCCCGTCCCGGTTTTAATGATTCCGCATCATCCAAGGTCATGATGGCATTTACCAGGGTAGCTGCCAGGTTACTTCCCCCCTTTCGGCCTTCTACAATCAATTTAGGCACCTCCTTAAAGGTCTTTACCATGTACTTGCTTTCGCACACATGTACAAAGCCTACCGGTGCCGCGATAATTCCTCCCGGATGTGCCTTTTGCTTTCTCATCAGAGAACACAGCTCCATCAAGGCCGTAGGGGCATTTCCAAATACGAACAGCGCATCCGGATGTTCCTCTACCGCCAGACGGACGCCCGCCTGCGTACGGGTAATCTTTTTCTCCGAAGCCATCTGTGCCACCCTCTCGTCGTTCAAGTAGCACTTCACCTCCAGCCCCAGCCGTTCAAGAGCCCGTTTCCGGATACCCGATGCCGCCATGGTCACGTCGGTCACAATGGTACGGACCTTTCCCTCCACCAGCAACGCATGCAGTCTCTCCACGGCATTCTCGTCGCTGTAAAGCAGGTTCTCCATCTCAAAATCGGCCGTCGTATGAATCGCATGCAGCAACGCCCACTTGTGCCCGAGCGGCAGATACGGATTCTTCAGTTCCCTGGCGATGGTAGCGAAACTGTTCATCATAATCTCCTGACCTATTCCTGCAGCATCCGGTTTCTCCTGCTGATAATATCCGCGTGGAGTAATCAGGTGGCCGTTCCATTCATACGACTGCGAATTGCCTATCAGCACAACCGTAAACATGTCCACCTCCTCCGGGTCAAAGTCGGCCAGTGTCGTGATACGGACCACCTCTTCCTCACGCCCTGCCTGACGAACATAGCCCACCGGCGTATCCGCCTCACGCTCCTGCATGAAAATCTCCTTCAGGCGATGCAGTTGCCAGTACCGCCCCTCACTCTTCGGATTGTAGACCGCCGTCACGAAATCGGCCGATGCCGCCGCCCGGATGCGCTTCTCAATCTTCTCCCACGGTGTGAGCAGGTCGGACAAGGAAATCACGCAGAAATCATGGCCCACCGGTGCCCCTAATCTGGCAGCGGCCTTCTGAAACGCGCTGATACCCGGCAACACTTCTATGATGACCTCACTCCTGCGCTCCCGCTTCATCTCATACATCAAGGGAGCCATTCCGTAAATGCCGGAGTCGCCCGAACTGATGACACATACACACTTTCCCTGTTCTGCCAGTTCGAATGCCTGACGGGCACGGTCGCGCTCGCGTTTCATACCCGTATCCACACACTCTGCACCCTCCTTCAGATACTGACGCACAAACTGGAAGTAATAATTATATCCCACTACTACGTCAGAAGTCATCAAAGCCCGGGCTACCGCCGGAGTGATATCCTCCGGGGAGCCCGGGCCTATGCCTGCTACTATTATTTTGTTTTCAGTCATCTTACTTTGATTCTATCACCTTTCTTATAGTTGCAAAGTTAACGATTTAATCAATTCTCCACTACTCTTAATACATCAAAATAATAACCTTGCGCTATATCTGCCCCTTTTTCGGTAACCCCTGTAGCGATGTCATAAATATAGATACAGGTACTTGTCTCTGTATTGACACCGATATAGGCCTTTCCGTTTACCACCACCGAACGCTGAGAGAAACGGCCGCTGCTGTAACCAACTTCCTTTCCGTCGCATGTCAGACGGGTTCTTTTACCGGTCTTCAAATCTACGATGGAATAATACAGGCTATACGTATCTCTTTCTGTATTGGCCGACTGGTTTCTGGCATAAGTCAAAGCCTTACCGTTACCCAGGTATTGAACCGTACACAATTTTCCGTCCGCATCGGGATAACCGTTGTAAGAAGCATCAAAATCAGACTCCCCTTTATTGATACGCAGCAGACAGCCTTCTTCCAGTTCACCCTTCTTGGTAAAGGCTGCAAGGTAAAGATTCCCATCCTCATCGTATGTCACACATTCCTGCAACAGCTGCCCGTAAGAAGTGCCGGCCATTTCTGCGGCACAAGTATTGACCTTATTGCTTTCCACTTTCATCTCCGAAGGATTGATGACAGCCGTCAGGAAGTTGGAAGTAGCTACCCCTTTTCTGCCGGCTTTATCCTTTCCATAATAGAAATAAAACAGCTTGCCGACTTTTTCATTGTAGGCAAGAATACCCGTCGTAGTGAATACAGCCGCACGCTCTGGCAATGGCAGATTCAGTGTACCTTCCGACAAAATGCTCATATCCTCCGCATTCAGTTTGGTCCAGATGATTTTATCCGCATCCCCATTGGCCGCCATCACAAGCAACGTCTTGTCGTCCAGCCACGCATGCGTGTACTTTCTTTCAGTATACGAATTCACCACAAAAGGCTGCTCCTGCACAATTTCTATCTTGTTGTTTACAATCTGAAATTTGGTAAAGCGGGCCTGCTTGCTCGGAACCTGATAATAATATTTCCCTTTTGAAATCAGCTCGATGGTATAAGGATTCAGTTCCACTCCGGAACCCTGAATGTCTATCATCGGCTGATCGGCCGTAAGCGATTCCACACTTTTCACGATGGTGTTTTCTCCTCCGCCCATACCTCCATGCTCGCCTACCGACATGAAAATATCAAAATGGACTTTCCCGACAGGTTCCGGTTCTTCATTTCCACCACCCGGAGCATCATTGCTACATGCCACAAAAGAAAAAAGTGCGGTAGCAAACACACTCGCTTTCAGGAAACTCATGAAGGTAACTTTCATTTTTTTCATACACATAATTTTAAGATTAAATATTAATATTGTTTTTCTTTTCGTCTGA
>NZ_DBEXBB010000174.1:0-15149 GCF_048170425.1 Phocaeicola sp. | reverse complement strand
TAAATTTGCGAGGATTAAATATAAGTCTATTCTATTAATCTCAATTTTAATATTATGAAAATGAGAAAAACAAACAATGTTAGCCGGCTGATGGTGTTAGCAAGTGCTTTATATTGCGCATCTCTTCCAACATTTGCAACATCCATTGTACCGGAATCAATGGCTTCAGTTGTTCAACAAACAATGAAACTTAAGGGTGTTGTATTAGATGCAAAGACAGGTGAGCCGATTATCGGAGCGAATGTATTGATTAAAGGTACGGCTGTCGGTACAATTACTGACTTTGATGGAAACTATGAGTTTGAAGGTACGGTAGGTGCCAAACTGGTCATTTCTTTTGTGGGTTACAAATCCATTGAAGTGACGGCTACGGCTCATAACCAGACTATTAAGCTGAGTGAAGACTCGGAAGCACTTGACGAAGTGGTAGTGGTGGGTTATGGTATGCAGCGCAAAAGCTCTATCACTGGTTCTATTTCTTCTGTTAAAGCGGATAAATTGAAAGACATTACTACACCGAGTGTAGCTAATATGCTCCAGGGTAAAATTGCCGGTGCGGTAGTAGTTCCTACTTCTGGGCGTCCGGGTGACGGAGTGAGCATCCGTGTGCGTGGTATTGGGTCTATCCGTGGTAATGTAGAGCCTTTGTGGGTAATTGATGGGGTTGTGGGAGCTTCTTCTGCCGATTTGAACCCCAATGATATCGAATCTATTTCTATTCTGAAGGACGGTTCGGCTACGGCCCTCTATGGTTCGCGTGGTGCCAACGGTGTCATTCAGGTGACTACCAAACGTGCCACTTCGGGTCCTTCACAAATTGATTTGTCTGTTAAGTTCGGTGTATCTCAGTTACAGAAAGGTAATTTGGAGATGATGTCTGGTGCTGAATATTATGATTATGTGCGTACGGCTTACGAAAATGCTGGAACACTGGATGCACAGGGATGGTTACAGCCTTATCTGCGTAACCGTAACTTCGACTGGTGGGATTTGGCTACTCAGAATGCTTTGACACAAAATTACAACATTGGCTACCGTTATGGTAATGAAAAGATTAAGGCATATTTGTCGGCCGATTATTATTCTGAAGAAGGTACCATCAAAGGATTCGATTATGATCGTTTTACCATCCGTTCGAATACTGATTATGTGGTCAATGACCGCTTGACTTTGAAATCTAAGATTTCTGCCAGCTACAAGGAAACTAACAACCAGGAATATTCTTTGGCACATACCAGCTATACGCCGTGGGATACTCCTTGGGATTCGCAAGGAAACCTGAAGGATGGTACGCAGGGTGTGCCGACAGCCGCAGATGCTCCAACTGCTAACCCGGATGACTACTGGTATTCCGATGGAGATTCTAACTTCTTATACGATAGATCCTTGAACTGGGGGAAGACTCGTAGCAACGGTCTTGATTTGGGACTCGGTCTTGATTTCAAAATTATCGATGGATTGACTTTTGAATCTAACAACCGTGTTGGTTTCAGTAATAACTATTCTAATTCCTACGTGGATCCTAACAGCCGTTCGGGTGCGGGAACCAGTGGTTCTTACTATGACGCACAGTCAAATACCCGCTCCATCTACACCAGCCAGTTACTTCGTTTTTTGAAGACTTTTGGCGAAAAACACGAAATCAATGCTTATTTGGGTTACGATTATGATGAATATCGTTACTGGGACCTTTCGGCTACGGCCTATAAGATTTTCCAGGGAGCCGAAATTATTAATGCTGGTGCTGATGATCCTACTGCCAGTGGTACGAAATCGGAATCAAAGAATGCGGCTATTTATTTGAATGTCAACTATTCGTTCGATAGCAAATATTTGATTCAAGGTATGATTCGTCGCGACGGTTCTTCTAAATTCGGTAGTGACAAGCGTTGGGCAACCTTCTGGTCAATCGGTGCCGGATGGAATATGCACAAGGAAAAGTTCCTTAGTCAGGTAGAATGGATTAACGAGTTGAAGCCGCGTGTGTCCTACGGTATTAGTGGTAACCAGCCGGGTGGTGCTTACGAGTGGGCCACTATCTTCGGCTATACTTCCCAGTATGCTAATGAAATCGCCTTTTTGTCTAACTACCAGGGTAACCCTGACCTTTCTTGGGAGGAAACTGCAAACTTCGACGCCGGTATTGATATCCGCCTGTTCGACCGTGTGAACATCACTTTCGATTACTATTTGAAGAAAGTGAAGAACTTGATTTACCTGCGTCATTTGCCTGCCGTAACGGGTTTCAACCGTCAGACAGCTAATAACGGTAAGATGGAAAACTCTGGTGTGGAACTGACTATTACTCCTGAACTGATTAGGACTAAAGACTGGTACTGGGACATCAGTTTTAATATGGGTTATAACCGTAATGAAGTGACTTATCTGCCCGATGGCGATGACTTGACCATGCAGGCGGTTGCTGTGGGCTATCCTTATATGAACTGGTATATGAAAGAATGGGCCGGAGTTGATACCATGACGGGTACACCGCTTTGGTTCAAGGTGGATCCTGATACTGGTATCAAGACCGTGACAGGTAATTACAATGAAGCTACCAATGTGCTGCTCGATGCTTCGCCTACTCCGAAAGTGAATGGTGGCTTGAGTACTAATCTCAGTTGGAAGGGCTTGTCGCTGAACGCGAACTTCACTTTTAGTGCTGGTGCCAAGATTTACAACAGTATGCGTGCCGGTGCTCTTGACCGTGATGCGGAACGTCCTTCGCAGCCAGCCATGAGATTGCCTGATGGATGGAGCCGTTGGGAAAAACCGGGTGATATCGCTACGCATCCACAGTTGAGAGCCGGTGGTAACAATGGTGCTTCGAACACTTCTACTCGTTACCTGGAAAATGGCGACTATTTCAAACTGAAGACTTTGACGCTGTCGTACAGCCTTCCTAAGAAATGGTTGCATTCGCTGAAGATTTCGGGAGCTAATATCAGTGTGAGCGGAGAGAATCTGTTTACAATTACTAAGTTCTCCGGTCAGGATCCTGAAATTCTGTTGTCCTCTTCTTACAATGGTAATGCCAGCGGGTTCGGCTATCCTACCGTAAGACGTTTCTCTGTAGGATTGAATGTTAACTTCTAAGTACTGATAAAACAATAAGATAAAATTATGAAACTGAAATATACATTAGGAGCCTTGGTGGGTGCGTTTGCATTGGCAAGTTGCAGCTTGGACGTGAATATGTACGACGGTGTGACGGGTGAAGACGTAACAGCCCGTAACATTGTGGAATTGTCGCAAGGCAGTTACAGCATGTTAAAATACGATGGTGGACTGATTGATTATGGATATTATTTCTGGGCTTATGGTGCTGACGACCTTTCATGGGGAGGTACTTCGACTGACGAGAAATTCGATATCTACGACTATAGCCGTAAAATCAACAGTTCAGTTACAGAATATGCCTGGGAGTTGGGTTATCGTACTATCGGTAACTGTAACAGGGTGATTGAAATGGGAGCCGAACTGGGTGCGAACATCACTGACGAGGAAAAGGTCATTGTAGGTGAGAATTATTATCTCCGTGCTTTATCTTATTTTCTGCTGGTGAACGAATTTGCTCAGCCTTATTCCAATAATCCTACGCAGAATCCAGGTCTGCCACTGAAGTTGAACAGTGATCCGAACGATTTGCCTAAATCTCGTTCTACGGTAGCTGAAATCTATGATCAGGTAGTGAAGGATTTGCTGGATGCCATCACTTATATGACCTTGCCCTCAGGTCTTAGCCCCAAAAATAGTTGCTATGCCACCAAAGAAGCCGCTCAGGCGTTATTGGCCCGTGTATATCTGTATATGGAAAATTGGGATGGTGCTTGGAATATGGCCAATGAGGTTATTAATTCCGGTCGTTTTGAATTGCTGCGGGGTGATGACTATAAAATCTACTCTCAGTTCGTTCCTGAGGAAAACTCTGAAACCATTTTTGCCGTACGTCGTACAAAACAAAAAGATGATAGTGGAAGTGGTAGGATGGGAGGCCTGTACATTCAGGTGGATAACAGCGGTTGGGAGGAAATGTATGCTTCTGCTCCTTACCTGAATTTGCTGGAGTTGTATCTGGACGACCAAGGCTATTCCAAGGATTTGCGTAGTAGCTTCATTACCAAACGTTATGTAGAGGACGGAACAGACACCTCCAAGTATCCTATCACCGGTAATCCGAAACGGAATTATCAGGACTGGACTTTTGTGTATGCAGTCAAGCAGGCAGGTGCCAACGCTAATTATGAATACCGTCAGATTTCTGTTACCAAGCAGAATGACGGAACGTATGCCATGAGTACGGATGATGCTGTCAATTTCCGGAGTGAAACTATCCAGTCTGAATCCCATAACCTGGGAACCCGCTACTATGTACAGGCTTCGGACGGTACAAAATATGTAGGCCGTATCGAGCCGCGTGTGTACGATGCCAAAACGCTTCGTAAGAAGGAGGCTATGTTCCTGGTATATGCCATCAATAAATGTTCTTATCAGGAGCAGTACTATCATTTGTGGTCACCCATTATCTCTCGTTTGGCTGAAATGTATCTGATTCGTGCAGAGGCTAACCTGGAGAAAGGTGGCAATACACAGACGACCCTCGACGACGTGAATGAGATTCGTAGGAGAGCTGGTATTCCTGAATGGACACTGGAAAATATTCAGACAGCGGAAAATGGTCAACCGAAAGACATACATAAGATTATTGAAGAAGAACGTATGCTGGAATTTGCATGGGAAGGTCTTCGTCGCTTCGACGTGTTCCGCTGGCGTCATACGCTCGACCGCAAGTATCCGGGTGGACATACGTTAAGACAAGGTGACCGCTATTTGGAGATTCCTTATAATTCTCCTTCTGTATGCGAGTACATCCCACAGGCTCAATATGATGCATATCCTTACGATTTAGGACAGAATCCCTAATGGACAGAAGGATTAGAAATAGGGCTGCCTGCTTTTCTTTTAGAGCGGCAGGCGGCATCTGGAAAACATAATTTTATTTATACATAACAGAAACTGTAAAATGAAAAAAATATCATATTTTTTATCACTTCTCTTACTGGCCTTGTTCTGTGGCTGTAAGGAACAAGAACAACCTTATGTGGGTTACATTATCATTGAACGGGCCGTACTTGACGCAGCCGAGGGTTCTACTACTACGCTGACAGTCGATACGGATATTCCTTCTGAAATGTTTTTTACCATGGAGGATGGAGTGGACTGGTGTACGGTATCTGCTTCTGGTAAAGAGATTACCGTGAAAGCGACTCAGGCCAATCCAGACCCTGCTAATTTCCGTACTGCAACCATCCAGGTGAGATGTGGCTATCGTACTACTTCTTTCACCGTGTTACAGAAGTATGAAGGTCAGACTACATTGCAATACGACTGGACTAAGTGGACAGCTACTGGTTCTGACGTAGAAACTAGTGACGGAGGAGGTTATCCCAGTCTGTTTACTGATGACCGTACCCAGTTCTGGCACAGCCGTTACTCTGGCGAAAATGCACCGCTTCCTCATACCTTGGTTATCGATATGCAGGAAGAGCTGGAATGTGTCAGCTTTGCTATCGGCCGTCGTGCAAACGGGAACCTTAATTATCCTTCGGTGAAGACTTTGCAGCTGTGGGTTAGCACAGACAATGAGAATTTCACTCAGGTGGGTGGATTTACATTTGCTTTGCCATGGGAAGCTCCTGATGGCACAATCGTGAATGGAAACAGCCCGTTGGTTCCGGCTGAAGAAGTCATCTCATTGGCAGAACCGGTGGTAGCACGTTATGTCAAACTGATTATCACAGAAACCAATAACGATAGCGGAGTTTGTCAGGTAGCATACTTCAAGGCATACGGAAAGATTTAAGCAGATTCCTTATAGTCTTCTTCCCTAAGGGAAGGTTTGTGACCGAAATGAAGGATTACTCTCCATACAGAAAGGCTGTTCTCCAAGTGAGGATGGCCTTTCTTGTTTATATCCGAGGGGATATACAATAAAAAATCCCCCGCTTGTCACTTTTCAGAGCAAGCGGGGGATTTCAGGAGTAATGTATACAGTGGAATTATTTTTCAATGCCTACCAGTTCAACTTCAAAAATCAAAGTAGAGAACGGTTTGATTTTACCAGTTTCCTGTGCACCATATCCCAGTTCTTGCGGAATATACAATTCCCACTTAGAACCAACCGGCATCATTTTCAAGGCTTCAGTCCATCCCGGAATTACGCGGTTGACAGCCAATGTGATAGGCTCTTTAGAAGAGTCGAATTCAGTACCGTCAATCATTGTGCCTTTATAGTTTACTTTTACACGTGAAGTGTCAGCAGGCATGGCTCCTGTACCCTTAGTGATGATTTTGTACTGCAAACCGCTGGCAGTTGTCTGAATACCTTCTTTGCTCTTGTTGTTAGCCAAGAATTCTTCATTCTGTTTTTTGTAGTCTGCATATTTAGCTTCCAATGCCTTAGACTTGATTAATTCTGCCTTCAGACGTACATAAGTACTTGCAGAGTCAGTAGTTACGATGCTTTGTTTCTTTACGGCAGCAATGAATCCAGCCAAGAAGTTGTCTTTGTTCAGTGATTGAACAGAATCCTGTCCGAAAATCTGACGGTTGTTATAGTCGAACATGTCACCACTTATCTGCTGTCCAATCTGCATACCGGCCAGATATGCTTTCTGCTTAGCGTCGGTTTCCTTGCAGCCTTGTTCCAGACCCTTGATGAAATCTGCTATGTTAGCAGAATCTACTCCCAGACGACCTTGTACATATTCCATCAGTCCCTGAGTATTGGTTACACCCATCATATAAGACAAAGAGTCTACATCACTTTTCAGGTTCGCTTTCGGTCCCTGTGCTGTACATGATGCCAGGCTGGCTGCAGCGGCAAGCATCATAAAAAATGTACCTTTTTTCATTTGCTTTGTTATTTATAATACTTCAATTAATTCTACTTCAAAAATTAGTGTGCTGTGAGGTGGAATCATTTCACCTGCACCTTGTGCACCGTATGCCAGGTCTGATGGAATGTAGAGCTTCCATTTTGCTCCTTCTGACATCAGCTGTAGAGCTTCTACCCATCCTTTGATTACCTGGTTCACCCCAAACACTGCCGGTTCGCCCCGTTTGATAGAGCTGTCGAACAATGTTCCGTCAATCAATGTACCTTCATAATGACAACGTACGCGGTCGGTGGCCTTCGGCTTTTTACCGTTTCCTTCTGTGATAACTTCGTACTGTAATCCACTTGGCAAGGTTACGATGTGTGGGTTTTTCTTATTTTCTTCCAAAAAAGCCTTTCCCTTTTCTATGTTTTCTGCGTTCATTTTCTCTTCCAGTTCCGTGAAATACTTGTTGACGATTTCGCGTGCTTCCGTGTGAGAGATTGCAGTTTGGTTTCCTTCCAATACGTCTTTGATAGCCTGTGCAAAGTCATTTACATCAATGGAACGAGCGCCCATGCTCAATAGATTTTGGCCAATCCCCAGACCAATGGCGTAGCTAAATTTATCCATAAACAGATTTTGTATTAATAAATGATTAACGGGGAGCAAAGGTATCTTTTTTCTGTGAATGTGAGGAATTTTGATTGATAAAATTTCTTATTTTTGGACGATGAAACTTTTTAATGATAATGTATCTAAAATCAGGAGGATAAGAAGATGAAAAATCTGGTAGTATTGACAGGAGCCGGCATGAGTGCGGAAAGTGGAATCAGTACGTTTCGTGATGCAGGAGGGCTTTGGGACCAATATCCGGTGGAGCAGGTGGCTACCCCTGAAGGATATGCGGCCAATCCGAAGTTGGTGATTAATTTTTACAATGAACGCAGAAAACAATTGCTTGAGGTGAAGCCGAACAGGGGACATGAACTTCTGGCGGAGCTGGAGAAATATTTTCATGTGACCATTATTACCCAGAATGTGGATAATTTGCACGAGCGTGCAGGAAGTACAGAGGTGATTCACCTGCATGGAGAGCTTACTAAAGTAACGTCCAGTTTCCAACCTAATAACCCTCGTTTTATTAAGGAACTTCAGCCAGAAGAGTATGAGGTGCGGATGGGGGATAAGGCACCCGACGGTTCTCAGTTTCGACCTTTCATTGTCTGGTTTGGAGAAGCAGTGCCGATGATTGAAACTGCTATTGATTACGTGGATAAAGCAGACATTTTTGTGATAATCGGTACTTCACTGAATGTATATCCTGCTGCCGGTTTGCTGAACTATGTACATCCTGGGGTACCAGTCTACCTGATAGATTCTAAAGAAGTGCGCATTGCTTCCGGACGTGCGGTACACGTTATCCAGAAAGGGGCTTCCGAAGGTATGGAAGAATTAAAAAAAATGTTATTGAGAATACGAGATTAAACAAATTCTTTCTATATTTGTTATCATTTTAAACTGAGAATAGATACTAATTATTGTTTTAATAAACTGACTGATTATGAAAAAGTACATTTGCACAGTATGTGATTGGGTTTACGATCCGGAAGTAGGGGATCCGGAAGGAGGAATTGCTCCGGGTACAGCTTTTGAAGATATTCCAGAAGACTGGGTTTGTCCGGTTTGCGGAGTTGGAAAAGAAGATTTCCAAGTAGTAGAAGATTAATAAACTTTTCTTGATAAGGACGGCCTTCTAAAAAGTATGCCATATACTTTTGGAAGGCCGTTTTCTTATATTCCTTTTATGCTTGCAGAATGATGCCCATTTTTTTCATCAGGAAACAGGCGTTCATGTTTTGAGCCACTCCTTCACGCAACTTGTAGGAGAAGGTAAGTTCGTCATCTTTGATATCGGCTTCGAAGCAATAGTTACGTATTTCTTCAGGGAATTGCTTGATGAGGCTGCCTAGCAGAAGGTCGTGTGTGGCTATAATACCGTTTGCTTTCAGATACATGAACTGGCGAATTAAATCGAAAGACCCTTTCTGTTTGTCCATGGAGTTGGTCCCTTTCAATATTTCATCCAGGATAATAAACAGTGACTGACCTTGATTCAACAAGTCGATGATGCGCTTCAGTCGTTTCAGTTCAGCAAAGAAGTAAGATTCATTGTCGGGAAGTGAGTCGGAGGTGCGCAGGCTGGTAATGAGCTGGTTAGGATACAATTTGAGCTTCTCGCAGCATACAGGAGCTCCAATGCAAGCCAGCAGGTAATTCACGCCGATAGTTCTCAGGTAAGTACTTTTCCCAGCCATGTTAGCCCCAGTGATGATTAGGAAAAACGGACGTGATGGAATGATGGCATCATTTTTTATGCATTGTGAAACCGGCATGAGGGGATGCCCCATTTGTGTGGCAAGAAAGCAGAAGGGTTTTTCTGCCAGTTCCGGGTAAGTGTATTGCGGATGATTGTAGGCGAAGGTACCTAGTGAGCATAAGGCATCCAGTTCTCCTACAGTTTCCAGCCATTCGGTAATATGCTGTCCGTAGCGTGCTTTCCATCGTTCGATGCGGACAATTTCCTGTAGCTGGAAAAAGATACTTCCCTCCAATAGCACATAGAGAAACTGGTTGTTGCGTAAATCCAGCCGGTCGAGTTCCTTGGATAATTGCTGGAGAGCCTGTATAGGAGACTGACCGTTCATATTGAATCGTTGTATTAGTTCTTGCATGCCGTCTGACTTCCAGTTTTCTTCTTTAGACAGTGCGATGAGCCGGGCATATCCGTTCAGGCTTTTCAACTGCTGTCCGTAGGTTTCCTGTATGTAGGTGGCTCGCTTCATAATTCCAAAGCTGAGAATCAGGAAAATACAGAATGACAACCCCAGCCAGGAAAGTGAAGTCCATCCTGCGAGGAAAGTTATTAACAGGAGGCTGTTAATAACTGGTACTCCCCAGATAAAGGCTTTGACCCATCCTGTGCGAAGGTATTGTGCGGGGCTTTGGCTCCATGCTTGTATTTTTTCGGCGTCAGACGATGAACTGTTATGTACCAGTCCCGTCACACGGAATTGTTCGCGGAACAGGGGATGTTCACTGAGTTCCCCTACCATTTCCTGGCGTTTTTCGATGGCTGCTTTCTCGTGCAGGTGATTTTGCAACCATTCTGCCAAACGAGTTTTCCCGAAAAAAGTGCAAGTACGGTTAATTGACTGGAAAAGAGAACGTTGTCCGAAAATATCCAGGTCGAATGAATAAGGATGCTCCGGATAGATGTATTCTTTTCCATCTTCAAAACAACTGTAATCGCCGGAAAGAGCTTGTAATTCTTCTTGTATGATACGTGCTTGCGTTTCCAGCCATTCTTTGCGGATAAAAAGGCGGTTGTGTATTTTTACCAGAATAAAGAGTGGAAGGAAGGTAAGGCAGGTACAAACAATCAGCAGGGTAGTTTGATTAAATAAAAGGTAAAGTCCTGCTATCCCTGCCATGAACAAGGCAAGGCGCAACATGCTGATGCGGAAGATTTGTTTCTTTACTTGTTGTAATTGTCCTTCGGTGAGGGACAGTCTTTCTGTGTAGTGATTTTCTGGATTCATGTTATTGTGTTTGTGTTAATTGCACAAAGAAACGAAAAACCACAGATACACAGCCGAAAAAAACTGTTAAAAGAAGGAATCCATTTGTGTATTTCATGAATAAATCCCTTCTTTGCAATAAAATCAAGAATATTTCTTAATAAAAGTGTGCGCGATAACGCATTTCTTTTTCAGCAAACGCGTGCCCGCACACACCTTTGCGAAGTTCTATGCAGAAAAACAAAAACATACGTCTTACTGACATTGCCCGCTTGGCAAATGTGTCGGTTGGTACGGTCGACAGAGTGATTCATAACCGTGGACGCGTGTCGGAAGAAAACATCCGGCGCGTGAGGGAAATTATGGAGCAGGTGGGTTATAAGCCTAACTTGATAGCACGTTCGTTGGCGGTGAAGAAGCCGTGTCATCTGGTGGCACTGATTCCAGATTTCCATCCAGGAGACTATTGGAGTGCGATGGAGTATGGTATTCGTCGGGCGGAAGAAGAGTTGGAAAGTTATGGTGTGAAAATTTCTGTGTTGACTTTTGACCAGTACTGCAAAGCCAGTTTTGAACAGACTGTATCTTATTTACTGGAGATGCCCGAAACCGTGGATGGAGTGATTGTCGGTACACTTTTTAAAGAGGCTGTCATTCAACTTTCCGAACGTTTGGATATGCGTGAGATTCCTTATGTGTATGTCGACTCGGACATAGAGGAGCAAGGGCGACTGGCTTATTATGGTACGGACTCCGTGGCTGGGGGAGAGATTGGTGCCCGCCTGCTACTGCCCTCCATGGCTTTTCAGGGAGATATTCTAGTGGCTCATATCCGGCATGACAAGGGCCGTATGTCTACTCAAGGACAGAAACGCTATTCCGGCTTTCTTCAATACCTGAAGCAACAGGGCTGTGAGGTGAACTTGGTGGAGGTGGATTTGTGGATAGGCGATGAGACACATAATGAGCAGGTACTGGACGATGCCTTCCGAAATCATATGGGTATTCGTGGGGCAATCACATTTAATTCTTCCTGTTATATTTTGGGAGATTATCTGGAAAAGCGGCAGAAGCGTGAGATTCGTTTGGTAGGCTATGATTTGATTGATTCGAATGTGCGGTTATTGAATGAAGGATATGTGCAGGCATTGATTGCACAGCGTCCGGAATTGCAGGGCTACAACGGTGTGAAGGCATTGAGCCGCCTGTTGCTGTTCGATGAAAGGCCGCAGGTAGTGAATTTGCTGCCGATAGACATTTTGTTGAAAGAGAATTATCAGTTTTATAATAAAGTATCCAATTTATTGCTAATCTAATTATTATGGCGAACGAATTATTTAATGTAGCCGGCAAGGTAGTCGTAATGACTGGGGGAGCCGGTGTGTTGGGAAAAGGAATTTCCAAGTATTTGGCTGCACAAGGTGCGAAAATGGTCGTACTCGACCGTAGTGAAGAAGCCGGAAAAGCGCTGGTAGATGAAATTGTGGCTCAGGGATATGAAGCTACATTCCTCTACACTGACGTAATGAACAAGGAAGTGCTGGAACAGAACAAGAAAGATATTCTGGAAAAGTACGGACGTATTGACGTGCTGCTGAATGCGGCTGGTGGAAATATGGCTGGTGCAACCATTGCACCGGACAAGACTTTCTTCGACTTGCAGATAGATGCATTCAAGAAAGTGGTCGATTTAAATCTTTTTGGAACGGTATTGCCGACGATGGTTTTTGCCGATATAATGGTAAAACAGAAAAAAGGTGCTATCGTGAATTTCTGCTCTGAATCTGCGTTGCGCCCGTTGACTCGTGTAGTAGGTTATGGTGCAGCAAAGGCAGCCATTGCCAACTTTACAAAATACATGGCTGGCGAACTGGCTATCAAGTTTGGTGATGGTCTGCGTGTGAATGCCATTGCTCCGGGCTTCTTCCTGACTGAACAGAACCGTACGTTGCTGACTAATCCTGACGGCTCACTGACCGACCGTTCCAGAACGATTCTGGCTCACACTCCGTTCGGACGTTTCGGTGAACCGGAAGATTTGTATGGTACCATTCACTACCTGATCAGTGATGCTTCTAACTTTGTGACAGGTACGGTGGCTGTCATTGACGGTGGATTTGACGCCTTCTCTATTTAATTGAAGTATGAACCTTTAAAAAGAAACGTTATGTATTTATGTGAACAAACCTGGCGCTGGTACGGTCCGAACGATCCGGTGTCTTTGTGGGACATCAAGCAGGCAGGTGCTACGGGTATCGTCAATGCGCTGCACCATATTCCGAACGGCGAAGTCTGGACGGTAGAAGAAATCATGAAACGCAAGCAGATGATTGAAGAAGTCGGCTTGACATGGAGTGTGGTAGAGAGTGTACCGGTGCATGAACATATCAAGACGCAGACCGGCGATTTCATGAAGTATATCGAGAATTATAAGAAAAGCCTGCGCAACCTGGCCAAATGTGGCATTTACATTGTGACTTACAACTTTATGCCGGTACTCGACTGGACACGTACGGACTTGGCTTATACCATGCCCGACGGTTCCAAAGCCTTGCGCTTTGAACGTGCGGCGTTTGTGGCTTTCGACTTGTTTATCCTGAAACGTCCGGGAGCTGAAAAGGAGTACTCGGAAGAAGAAAAGGCCAAAGCAAAAGCTCGCTACGAGCAGATGGACGAAGAAGAAATTCATCGCCTGACCCGTAACATGATTGCCGGATTGCCGGGTTCGGAAGAAAGCTTTACATTGGAACAGTTCCAGCATGAACTGGACCGTTACAAGGATATTGACGCAGAGCAGTTGCGTGCCAACCTGATTTTCTTCCTGAAAGAAATCTGCCCGGTAGCCGATGAAGTGGGTGTCAAACTGGTGATTCATCCGGACGATCCGCCTCAGTCTATTTTGGGCTTGCCGCGTATCATGAGTACGGAAGAAGATTTCCGCAAGCTGGTGGAAGCCGTACCTAATGAATCCAACGGTTTGTGTCTTTGCACTGGTTCACTGGGTGTCAGTGCAAAGAATGACCTGGCAGGCATGATGGAACGCTGGGGCGACCGCATCAATTTTGTACACTTGCGCAGTACACAACGCGATGCGGAAGGCAATTTCCATGAAGCTAATCACTTGGAAGGTGACGTAGACATGTATCATGTAATGAAGAACTTCCTGCTCATGCAGCAGCGCCGCAAGGTGTCTATTCCGATGCGTCCGGACCACGGCCATCAGATGATTGACGACTTGAAGAAGAAGACTAATCCGGGCTACTCTTGTCTGGGCCGATTGAGAGGGCTGGCCGAATTGAGAGGACTGGAAATGGGTATTGCCAAGTCTATGGAAGAACAGAAGTGAACAGTCAGTTGATTAACTGATGTGTTTATACGAAAAAATGGTTCATGTAAGGAGGAAATCCATTCATGGACCATTTTTTGTGGTAGCTATTAGTAATTTAGAGTGAATTATTTAAATGACTCTAGTTCGAATGTGTAAGAACTATTAAAATCGTTGAGATATTTTACTATGCCAATTCCCTTAGCCATCCAGTATGTGACGGTACTTTGCTTTGAATTCCGGTCATCCTTTAAGTCATCTATATTGACTTTTCCTTCAATTTTTACACATGGGAATTCACCAGCTGTAGTGCTTAGGTTCTCTTCACTTACGACTTTCATATCGGAATAAGTAACAAGCATTTTGTTTTTTCTTCCCATTAGTTGGTAAGAAAGTATTTGTTTTCCACTTTGTAAAGTGTCACCTACGCTTAATTGAGGCGGGACATAAAAGATATAGCCTTTTCGTTCCATATTTCTTCCATATCCTAACAGAAAATCGTGGGTTAAGTAATAGCCTCCTTTTTCATCAATTGTAGTAGGCATTAGGATACCTTCGCCCATTCCCATGGCCTTGATGAGTTTGGAAACTTTTCTCTTTTTGTTTAGAATCTTATGTTCTGTTGTGACTATTTTCCCTTTTTCTGTAGCCTTTGTAGAGATGACACGCGTCTGGATGTATGAGAAACCTAGATTCAGTCTTTTTTTTTCTCCCACATATACAGCATATTCAGAAAATGAATCAGGCTGACCTGCAAAGTAACCTATAATGTCTTGTGCATTCACCTGAGATAGGGTATATATAAAAAATATGATTACGGTAGTAATTCTCATAGTTTTGCAGTTGAAGTAATTAATCCCAAACGAATATTAGTCCTAATGTGAAATAGTCTCCAATATGATCCTTATCAAATTTAAATTTAGAGAAGTCCCAGCGATATCCGGCGGCTATTGAAATTCCTTTATACAGATTTATACCGATTTTCGGAGAAATAAAAAGGCCGAAGTTACCATCGGATACAGATTGATTGTCATAGTCGTATTCTGGTATATACACACCAGAGGGAGTGGTATGTCCGCCTGTTTGTTCTTTTGTGCTATATTTTATTTTCCAATGAGCGTATCTTACTCCTAAATCTGCATCAAGAAAGAGAAGGTTCTTATACCAGAAACGATAATGGGCACCGATACCTACGTCCCATCCGGAATTTTCAGTTATAGGAGATTTTGTTTCACCACTTTTGATAGAATAGTTAAGTAACAGATGTTTCCAGGCAAGTCCTATTCCCAATCCATATCATCCATCCAAGAACTGGTAATCTAAAATTAGTGAACTTTGCATGTTTGATAACATTTTTTCTTCTTC
>NZ_DBEXBB010000173.1:0-16392 GCF_048170425.1 Phocaeicola sp. | reverse complement strand
TTGCGATGTAAAAAGGAATTCTTTTTGTAAATCTTTGCCATTCACACCAAAAAATTTTTTCTTTGCAAAATGTAACCTTTTAAGAATTGAATGCCATGATTACAATAGAAAACTGGGGACTCATCTCTTATTCTGAGGCTTGGGAACGACAAACTGCTCTCTTCGATGAACTCATTGATGCCAAGCTGAACGGAAAACCTTATACCAACCGGATTATTTTCTGCCAGCATCCGCATGTCTACACCTTGGGCAAGCACGGAAAAGCAGCCAATATGCTGTTGAACCCCACACAGTTACAGACCATTCATGCCGAACTGTTTCAGGTGGACAGGGGAGGAGACATTACCTATCACGGACCGGGACAATGGGTGTGTTATCCGATTCTGAACCTGGAAGATTTTCACTTGGGTTTGAAGGAATACCTGTACCTGTTAGAGGAAGCGGTGATCCGTGTGTGCCGGACCTACGGCATAGAAACCGACAGAGTGCACGGAGCTACTGGTGTCTGGCTGGCTACGGGTACGCCCGAAGAACGTAAAATCTGTGCCATGGGGGTAAGAAGCAGCCATTTCGTTACGATGCACGGTCTTGCCCTGAATGTCAATACAGATTTAAGGTATTTCAGTTACATTCATCCCTGTGGGTTTATAGACAAGGGAGTCACTTCACTACAGGCTGAGTTACGGCAAGAAGTCCCGATGGATGAAGTGAGAGACCGGCTGGAGCAACTGATTCTGGAATTATTAAAAGAAACGGCCTGACATATCCGTCAAGCCGTTTTCTTTTCCCCTTATTGCCGACCGGCAAAATAAGCTTTTATCTGTTCGTTGATTTGCTGCATACCTTTTATGGAAGGATGTCCTCCCTGCTTGTCGATTCCTTTCAGTTCGATGCAGGGCACGTGATAGTGTGCGCAGATGGTCTTTACAGACTCATTGATTTCCGGCTTCAGGTCGCAGTTCAACAGAAAATAAATCTCCACGTTGGGATAGCGGTACAGCATGTGCTCCAGCATATACGCCATGGCCGGACGGAAGCTGTACAAATCTTTTTTCGTCCAGTTTTCATACTGGTATTCACCGATGGGAGCCCCGGCCCAGCTGTCATTCGTTGCTCCAAAAATAAAAATGAGGTCCGGGCACCCCAGGTTGTTCATTCGTGTCACAAACGAGCGGTCGGAAAAATCAGCCTTCCGGTAACCCGTGTGACAGATGGTTGCACCCGAGAAAGAATTGTTTACACACAGACGGTATCCGCTTTCCTTAATAAACTTATACCACCAGGTCTGGTTCACGGAGCGGACATCGTTGTTTTTCCGCGGCTGCTGAAAGTACCACACGGCATTGGTATCAGGCTGAAGGTAATTCTCGAAAGTGGAGTACGAATCTCCTAAAATAGAAACAGCTTTCCGGGTCTGCGCAAATCCCGCGGTGCAGGCCAAAAGGAAGGAGAGCAGCAGTGCATACGTTTTCTTCATGATGTGTCATTTAAAGTTTCTACAAATGTACGCGATAAAAAACAAAACAAACAGAAAAAAGTGATACAAAAATGGGGCATTTTGTCGGTATACAAGTAATTGGGGTATGATTATCCGTAATATGTATATCGTGTTTTCCGAAAAATCAGGATATTTTTGTAAAATAAAAATTGTATAACCCTTTCAAAACATAGCACATGGAACTAAATGATTTTTTGGCTCACGTAGCCATGCGGAAACCGCTTGACACACCTGAAATCATGGAATTGCTAAACCGCATGAGTGACGAAGCCCGCCGCATCACATTCGAACTGAACGGCTCGTATCACACCATGGATGAAATCCGGGCACTGATGTCCCGGCTTTTCGGCCG
Organism: Phocaeicola sp.; assembly: GCF_048170425.1. Classification (GTDB taxonomy): domain Bacteria; phylum Bacteroidota; class Bacteroidia; order Bacteroidales; family Bacteroidaceae; genus Phocaeicola. The sequence continues at coordinate 14,542 of NZ_DBEXBB010000173.1, read as the reverse complement.
GCCGGTAGACGACACTTTCCGGGTATTTCCTCCTTTTTATACGGATTTCGGAAAAAATATCCATGTAGGAAAAGATGTGTTTATCAATGCCTGCTGCCATTTCCAGGACCAGGGTGGAGTAACACTGGGCGACGGTTGCCTGATTGGACACAACGTGGTTTTCGCCACACTTAATCACGACATGAATCCGGAAAATCGCGCGGCCATGACACCGGCTCCCATCGTACTGGGAAAACGCGTATGGGTAGGCTCTAACAGCACCATTCTGCAGGGAGTCACCATTGGCGACAATGCCATCATCGCAGCCGGAGCCGTCGTAACGAAAGACGTGCCGGCCAATACCGTAGTGGGAGGTGTACCGGCCAAATTCATACGAAACATAGAATAATCCGCTTTCTTGATAGAGTGATGTAAAAAGGCAAAGAAGATAATTTGTAATCCTTTTTCCACCTTTTATGTTTCTCCAGGCCGGGCCTTATGTTTTCCTTGTGTAATCCTTTGGGTTCTGCACTCAGAAACATAAGGTTCACGGTGCAAAGACATAAAGAACCGCCTGCCTCTTTCACTAAAGAGACGGGCGGTTCTTATCATATCTATTAAGTTCAGGCGGCCAGCCAGATGTATCCCAGCGGAATCAGAATGCCCAACAAAAGCAACCATTTTCCGCGTCCTGTCAGTCCGTTTTTTCCCTTGACCATGAACAATCCGGAAACGGCAAAGAATACCAGCGAAACAGCGAAAAAGTCGCCCATGAGGTTCCATCCCTGAATACGGTTGTAATGCAACCGGTTGAACCAGTACACCACCGGACGCTTTTCGTGTACTTCATAATCAACACAACCGCTGACAACGTCATACACACCCACACCACCTTCCAGCATCAGGCGATGATGACTTTCATCAATAGACAGCACCCGCTTTACAGGAGGCAAATCTTCCTGTCGGTTCCATGCCGCAAGGAGTTCTTCGGCCTGCATGCCTTTCTCCAGTTGAACGGCCGCTTCCGTAGTACGGAAAGCCGGATCCTTACCATTCATGTGGTTCAGCAGGATGCCCGATACGGCATAAATCAGGCAGACTCCTGCCATCAGGTAGCCCAGGTCACGGTGCAGCACACGGAGCCAGTAGGAGAGACTCTTATTCCGCCACTTCATATTCCGTGCCGTCTACGTAGTAAATGGAATAATAGTCCTTGTTGTGGGCTTTCATCCATTCACGCATGCTCTGAATGTTGTTCATCTCCGCATCGCAGGTTTCGCCGTTGCTTTCTGCTTTTCCCTGCTTTTCCTTCAGTTCTTCTTCAGCCTGGTCAATGTATTCCTTGGTCAGGCGGTTTTCACGAAGAATCCCCTTGATGATGACCTCTGAACCAATCAGTTCCCGGTTGAATCCGCCGATATTGCCTTTTGCTTCCACACGTACGGAAGTCTTCTGGTCTTTTCCCATCACAAAGCAACGGCGTCCGGAATGCTTGCAGGTATGCGTGATGAATCCTTTCAGCATCACCTCCTTATCTACATTCTTTTCTGCATCTTTCAGAATGTCTTCCACATATTTTGCCTCATTGACCGACAGAGCGGCAGTAGGCTGTTCCTGAGAGGTCTCTGATTTTTTGTTATTGTTCACACACGAAGTAGCCGTCAGCAGACAGGCCGCAGCTACGATAAAAAACAGTTTTTTCATTTTCAATTGAGTTTATAGTTATTCATATTTATTCCAAGGAAGAAATAACAGTGCTACTATCCCGGATAAGCCGGCAGCCCACACGCATACCGCCATCAGTATCCGTCTGCACAAAGATACCTTGTTTCTACACAAAAAGAAAACCAGGAGGGCCAAAAAGAAACTGACAGCCAGTCCTTTTAAAGAAAGGCTTCCTGCATAGAGACTCACAAAGGAACTCGTTTCGGAAGAGGGCGAGAAACGGAACGGGAACAGCCATCCCGACAACTCATCCCACAAGACACGCTTCCGGTCCTGATGATAGGAAGAGAGCGACTGAAGTGTCACAGCATCCAGTCCGTAGCAGTCCATTCCTTCCGCATCCGATACGCGTACGGTCCAGTAAAGCAAGTTGCCCAGAATGCTGATTTCGTCTTTCGTGAGGTCTACCGGACGGATGTCGAACGGAAGGAAGCGATAACCGCCTTCGTCCGTGCTTTCCAGTAAGCCCATTTCACCCTTCTCGCCAAACAGATAGCCATAGAAGCGCTTGTCGCTCGTCTCACTCATGACAAACCATTTGATTTCCAGCTGTGAACCGATACCCGTATCTTTTACGAAAGGCCGTCCGTTCACCATTTTCAGGTGGAAGAGGGCTCCTTTGCTGTCCAGACAGAAATAGCCTTCTTCATAGGGCTTTCTCACCGTAGGATTTCCCCAATAAGCTTTTACCGGAAAACTGAAGCCTTTCTTGATGAGTTCTTTGGTAAAGGTTTCACTCTTCTGCCGATTTACCGAATTGGACTGCGCATCGACAAAAGTCAGCTCCCGATCCATCCGGAAATAGTCGCCTGGGAGTGAGAGGTTTCCCCGTTTGGGCATGGCTTCCAGCAACACTCCCATAGCGGGTTGCGGAGAGAACACATCTACCGGGCGAAAACGGAACATCACCTGTTTGCTCCGCAGGATTTTCACGTCGATGGCCTGTCCCTCCAGCGAATCGGGCAACTGGCCTTCCATGGCCAGCTGGCGGTAGTTCAGCAACGGGAGCAGTGAATCGTATTGCGCGCGAGGGTATTCGTTGCCATGAATATCATAAAATGAATTCTTATGTTCTCGGAAGTCAATCACGCAAAGTTCCTTCAACCGGGCACTGTAATACATCAGCGGATAGCTGTGCGAATCGTCGGTCATTTTCTGCACCAGGGCAGGCACCGTCCAGGAAGCCAGCAGGGTGACAGATACCAGAATGATTGAAAAAAGGAGAGATTTGTATTTCATTGTTCATTGTTTTTATTGTACACCATACTTGAAGCGGATGCAGGACGAGAAAGGAAAGATGAAAGAAGCTGCCAGTATCCAGCAGATTCCTGCTCCGAACTGTGAATAGGCTCCGGGATAGGAGGAAACAAACAGCATGGACAGCAGTCCTACTGATACCACAATGCAAAGCATCCGCTGTTTCCACTGAGGCTCAATACAAACCCACGCAGTGAAGCCATAGCCTGCCACTGCTGCCACCATCCATGGAAGCAACTGCTGGAGCATCATTCCTACAATTTCGGAAGGCAGAAACAGGCGAGTCACAGCCGCCAGGACCAGTGAAAGCAGCAGACAAAGCAACAAAATGACACTGAAACCATACCACAGCATGGAAGCCATAATCTGAGTTTCTCCTGCCGGCAGATGGAGTGTCAGCTTCAGGCGTTTCTGCGTCATCTCGGGCACATACTGCACGGCTCCCAGTGCAATCCCGGCCAGTGGCAGCAGGTACATCATCCACGGGACAACCGATGTGCCCTGAAAAAGACAGCCATACCACACATTGACCGCTTCGTTCAAGCGGATTTCGTGGGTAAGGTCAATATAGGTATAGCCCACGGCCGCTGCCATCAGCAACAGCATCACCCCAATCAGGCGGCGGGTTTTCATCCATTCTTTATAAGACAAGGCTCTGAATAAATTCATGACATTAATATTTACCTGTTAAACCAATAAATGCATCTTCCAGCGAAAGGGTCTCTGCTGTAATTTCCGTGACACCCATCGCCTTCAAGCGTTGTTCGACTTCGGACTTTGGCAGAAAAGAATATACTTCCCATTTATCGCCCAGTGCGGAGGGGTGCCAGAAGTCTTCATCGGCCTCCAGCTTAAATGTATCTCCCGGACGGGTGAAACGGTACCGCTTGAAATGGTGCATGATTTCCTTTACCGGCTTATGCAACAGCAAGCGGCCATAGTCCATAATCATGCAGTCATCTATCAGCAGTTCCATGTCTTGAATGATGTGCGACGTAAGAAAGACCGTCTTGTTTTCTGCCGACGCATATTCCCGAAGATATTCCACAAACAGACGGCGATAGCCCGGGTCCAGTCCCATGGAAAAATCATCCAGAACCAGCAGTTCCGGGTCCTGGGCAAACAGCAGTCCCAACGCCACCTGCGAACGCTGCCCGCACGACATGGTAGAGAGCTTCTGCGAAGGAAGTACCTGCAACTTTTTCAGCAGTTCATAATAGGCTTCTTTCTTCCATTTCGGGAAGAAGGCCGAATAAAATTTCTCTATCTGCGAAACCGTGAAGTAGGCATGCTGCACATGTCCTTCCAGCAACAGCCCCACCTTCGATTTTGTATGCGGAGAGAGGTGTTCCATCTCTTCACCAAACAGCCTGCACACGCCCGAACGGGGTTTCAGGTAACCGTTGAGGATGTTGATGATGGTGGTCTTTCCGGTACCGTTCTTTCCCAACAGGCCCAGTACTTTTCCCTGCTCCACATCGAAACTGAGATTTTCGTAAATCAAGCGGTTTCCGTAATAATGCGTAATATTTTCACACTCTATTATTTTACTCATTGTAGCACGATTAAATGATTAGTTCTTAAAATTTTACCCCTACCTTGATGACGGGTTGCACGAAATCCTTTCCTGCCATTGTAGTTGTAAAAGCCCTGGCATACGTCACCTCACCCCGGACATAACCGGACAGGGCAGGAGTAATTTCTCTTTCATATCCCACTGCCGCATGCGGCACCAGCCGGACAGCCGTCTGGTAATCGTATTCTTGCACCAGTAAGTCTGCTCTTTCTGCCGGACGTCGCTGTTCCTCCGATACACTGGCATATTGTCCGTCTTCCTTCACACAGCCCCATCCGCCTTGCAAGCCCAGTCCGGCGGAAGCAGTCCATACCTGCCGGCCTTTATACCAATTTCTGGCACCCAGAAGTCCCAGTCCCGTGACATGCAGATTCTGCTTCCGGAAAAACGGATATTGCGATGCCGTCACAGAGCGGGAACGATAATCCAGCCGGATTTCGGCCGACCAGTCCGAACGGCCTTCTTTTCTTCCGGAAAGAAGCTGATACGCCAGCCAGGCACGTAGCTGATCCCTGCTCATCACTTCATTGCTACCGTAATACACTATCTGCGATATGCCCAGTCCGTCGGTACTTTCCTTGTAAGAGTTTTCCCTGTTCTCCAGCGATTTCAATGCGATACCCAGTTCCATCGCCTGAAAAAGTCGGGACTGTTGCCAAGTCAGTTTCGAACGGTAACCCACCTCACTCCCTGTATGAGTAGAGTAGGTGATGGAAGTCGAAGAACCGCTACCAAAGCGTCCGGAAGTCTTTCGGATGAATACCTCCTGAAACCAGTGCAGGTCTCCGCGATGATACTGTCCCTGAAAGGCTACTTCATGCGTTTGAGTAAACAAGGGTGTCGTGTTCGAAGTATAGCCACTTTCACCAAACACCTCACTGCGTCCGTAGAAACCTCCAAAACTGATGAGGGAAGTATACTGGCGGTCGGTCGTTCCATAGATTCCGAAGCCTACCGTTTCCACGTTGCGCAAATACCCGTAAGAAAGTCCGACCTGCCATCCGGAAAAAAGTTCATACGAGAAACCCGTCGACAAATGCAGGTTCATCAGGGAATTCTGATGCCGCAAGTCCTTGAACTTGGCATAGTTTTCCGTACGGTATTCCAGTTGCCCTCCCCATGAAAGGCGAGGCGTGAGGAGATAGCCCGCTTCTCCTCTGAGCATGTACCATTCATGCCGTTTCGTGCCGGCTCCCGAGCCGTCTATCTCCACAATGTCAAAAGGCGTTTCTTCCGGATGCAGAAAAGCCGAACCCGACATGTGCTTGCCTTTTTCCGTGCCGTATGCCATGGCACCTCCTAATACCAGCCGCGAGTTCAGCCGCCAGTAAGATTCGGTGGAAACCGAGCCGCCCAGCCGGCTGTCCGACTGATAATAATTCACCAGTTTCCCGCTTCCGTAACTGCCTTCCGCCTGAAGATAGGAGATACGTCCGCACTCCATCCCCGACAGAAAAGAAGGATTGCTTCCGGCAGAAGCCGCATACCTCAGCAAGGTTTCCTGAAAATCCGTCCGAAGAGGGGAGGAGGCCCCTGTGGGGAGATTTCCCCAGGACCTGCCTCCTGCCACAAGTACCAGAAAAAAGCAAGCGATACGATAATGCTTCATGTTTAGTTTCTCAAAGAAGATTTGCTCCGCTGATGGAAGTCAGCTGTCGAATTGTTTGTATCCTGAAAAATAATTCTGGCTCCGTTTTTCAAGGATGCCTCGGCATCTATTCCGCTGGCATCGGTTGAATTTCCTACACCGAGCGAATAGTTATAGACCAGCTTTCCTTCATTCTCCGCAAGTGCTTCCGTAGCCTCTTTATCCACGTTGCGATACAAGGTATATCCCATGCCACGGGTAAGTTCCACATAGCCTGCATCCACCGAGGGAAGAAGGCGCTTCTGGTTGCCGTCGGCTCCCTGAACAAATACTTCGATACCGTCTACCACCCACTCTGCCGGCACTTTCTTACGCGGCTGGCTGGCACTTCCTCCATAAAGGTTGGTGGTGGATGCATCGTCTACAAAAGCCTGTAGGGTGGTACCTTCCGGACGGAACACAAAGAATGCCGGTCCGAACTGGCTGACAGGCCATGCATTACCCAAACCGTATTTGTAAGCCTTCAAGTAATGGTCTGTAGAAATAAGTTCGGAAGGCGACGGATAATATTTGGCATTGTTGAAGTCCTCAATGTCATACAAGCAGTAATAAGTACTGTTGGCCAGATTCACGGACTGAGAATAGGTCTGTGTGTGGTCGATGGCGCCATTCAGTGCAATCACCAGTTCTTTTCCGGCTTCCAGCTGTACCTGCTTGTCGAAATACCAGACAGCCGTTCCGGCCGGTATCCACCCTTCTGCCGCATAAAAAAGTTCACCGTTCACGTAGTCCTTATTCGAAGCATGAGGATTGTAAGGGTTCACCATACCCAGTGCAAAGTCGCTGATGTCGAGTGTTTCCGAAGAATTGTTATACAGCACGACGTACTGGTCCATGGCAAACGTACCCGAACCATCGTCTTTCGGACAGCCTCCTACATACAGTTCCTTAATCAGTACGGAACCTCCTGAAGACATTTCCAGTTTGATGGTAGCTTCTACCGTTTCCTGAGTCACATTGACCGATGTATTCAGTCCATTGAAAAGATACACTTTGGCATCAGCCACCCGTTTGTCAGAAGCCGAAGCTTCATAGATACCTTGCGGCACTTCAAAAACAGCCACTCCTTCCGCATTGGTCGACTGGCTGAAGGTGGTACTGCCCGACGTGTTCTTCAGGGTTACGCTGACTCCCTCCATAGGTTCAAATCCGCTTCCTTCGGGATACACCAGCCGAATGCTTACACTGCTCACCTGATAGCCGCCATTTTCTTTTTCTTTGCACGCGCTGAAAGCCAATATCAGGATTAAGGCGCAGCACGCAAATAACATCTTTTTCATCATACTCATACGTGTTTATAATTTTAATTTAAATGATATGCCATAGTTAAAGGGAGTGACCAGCGAAGAAGCAAACAGACTTCCCTCATTCCCCGTCTGCCAGTTCTTTATCTTCTGCATGCTGTAGAAGAAATTATTGGCAAAGAATGATACCGTCAGGTACTTCCCGATTTCTTTCGACACGTTCAGGTTGGCCGAGAAATAGGGGGAATATCCCTGCTTCCTGAACATATAGCCGGTGGTGCTTTTTACCACCAGTTTACAGAGTTCATTATACAACTCCTTGTCATGTTCGGCAGCCCACAGGAACTTTTCCATGAACGGTATACGGGTTTCCATATCTTCTCTCGATACATAATACAGCGGATACGTAGCCACGTAACTGGCTCCGTTATAAATATCCGTCTGGGTGGACGAGGGAAGATAATCACTCTGCAAGTCGAGCACATGGCTCCGGGTTCCACCGCTGTACTCACTCAAGTTCTGCCGCGTGTTCAGCAGAGTACCTTCAAACCGCAGAGAGAAAATCATTCTGATTTTCGGCACGTGCGTCACCAGCGTCAGGTTGGTATTCAGCCGCTGCGTCGTGAATCCGTTATAGTTGCCGTTGCCACCCACATAATAACCGATGTATTTATAAGGCTGCCCGTCCGTATCGGTCAGGCTGCTGGTAGACGGTACCACCACTTCATCAATCCCTCTGTAGCGGTAATACTTTCCGTCTATGCGGATGGAAGTATTGATTGCTTTTATCCGGTCGAAATCAAGCACCCATTCCAGTCCCATTCGTGAAGAGGAAGAACCGTTCACATTCATGACAGCCGACTGGAAATCATGAATCTCCTTATAAGCGAGCGTCTGAGAGGGGAGTATCCCGTTTTTGTCGGACACGGTCACGACTCCTGTCGTACGGTCGATGCTATACACCCTGTCGGCCGAAGGTATCAGGCAATTATTGAGCGCACTCTGGCCGGTCAGCTTATAATCAAACGGAGTATAGATACGCGTACTTGCATAAGGCTTTGACAGGGTGTTATAGAAGAACGACAACGAAATCCGTACCCCCTTCAGACGAATGTCCATACCTGCTTCCCGCATAAGGCTGTACTGCCATTGCAACTCCGGATTATAGACAGGAAGTACGGGATGGGTGTGATAAGCATAGTAGGTCGTTCCGTCGGCCATCGCTCCAGGCGCAAAAGTCAGGCGGTCTACATACGTTTCCCGGGGATACAGCATCTCGAACGAAGGAAGTTTCACCGCCTTTCCCCATCCGGCACGAAGGGTCGCTCCCCGGAAGAACCCATATCCTTTTTCGCCAAATGAATACTTGGCACTGAAACGGGGAGACAGACTGGATACGGTGCCATACACTGTGCCCGGGATGAAAGTCATGTCACTTCGGAGTCCTCCTTTAAGCAGCAGCTGCGAATGACGGAAAGGCAGGGTTATCTCTTCTTCTGCATACGCAGCCAGATTGTGCATGAAAGGCAACTCATCGTAACGGTATTCCCTCCAGGTAGGAGCTACCGACATGTCTTCATAATACGTTCCCTTACCCAGGTTGCCTTCTCCTTTCATATCTGCTCCTGCCAGCAGGTTGCTGGTTATGCTCCCGATTTTATGGCTCCAGCGCGCTTTCAGGTAGGCAGTGTAATTTATGGGACGGCTGTCGTTGAATGACGTCACGTACCAGTAGCCAGTGGGCAACAATATAATAGGTGAGGAGGGATTTTCTTCATATTTGGCAGCCACAAAATATCCTTCTTCGATAGTATGCAGTGCAGGCTGGACGGACGAAGCCGACTGGTTTTTCTTTTCTTCCACCCGGTTGTCGGCGTACGAGAAGGTCACCCCTCCACGCAAATTAGATAACCAGGGCGCATTCGGCATATAGTTAAACGAAAGACTGCTCCACAACGCGTTGTCCCGGCTCTTGGTATAAGTCTCCTTGAACGCATCCGGATCGGCCTCGGTATTATTGCCTCCCACATTACCGTTCAGGCTGAAATCGACAGACAAAGTTTTTCCGGTCTTTGTATGCAGGCTGTTAGAGTATCTCACGCCAAAGGCATTGCGAATATACGATGTGTAGGGCGATGCAATGTCGGACACAGAGCGAACCCGTTCATAGGACAGGTTCAGCACACCTGCTTTTTTTCCCAGTTCCACCCCTTTGCTTACGGCATACGACTGGGTGGTAGGACGCACTGCCACATCGACAATCAGCGGACTTTTCCCTTTACGTGTCACGATTTTTACCACTCCGTTGGTCAGGTCGCCATATTCTACAGAAGGTACACCTGTGATGACTTCAATCCGTTCCACATTGCTGTTGCCAATGTTACGGGTATCCGTTCCGGAAGTAGAAGCGGCCGTCGCATTGCCCGACAGGCGCACCCCGTCCATCTCAACTACGGTTCCAAAATCAGGATTCCCCATTTCAGTGCTTTCTCCTCTCAACGTAATTACCTGAGCAGAAGAAGTCAGTCCCTTGAACTTACTGGTCTGTTCTCCGGGCAAAAGACTTAACGCATCAGACACGCTGACACTCTGCAAATGGTCCAGTGCCGTACGCCCCAGCGTATACGCCGTAGCAGCATCTGTGGTTTTCCTTTCTGCTGTAACAGTCACCTCGTTCAGGGCTAAAGTCTGCTCGGAAAGATACACCACGATGTTTTTCTCATCCTTCCTTACATCCAGCTGTAACTTATATTCAGAATAGCCCAGACAACGCACCAGTACCTCATGCTTTCCTTCTGCCAGATGCTGAATGACGAACTTTCCTTGCGAATCGGTCATGGTACCGATACCGCTTCCTTCAATCCACAAAGTCGCAAATTCTACAGGCACCTTCGACTTGGCATCGAGCACGGTTCCAGTTATCTTATACGACTGCCCCCAGACAACCAGACTGGTACTTGCGAAAAAGGCTAAAACAATTGTTTTCATATCCTGATAATTTCAGGCACAAAGGTATCCTTATTGACAAACCATGTCAATCACCATATTTAGGTAATACGGCATCTGCTTCTCATCATATTTAGGTATGCCATAAAAAAACGGACTGATTTAATCACTGCTGAAACCAGCAATCCAAATCAGTCCGATAGTCAAGAGATGATATGTGAGATAGAAAGGTATCCCACACATGCATGTTAATAGCTCAGTTTTAAGCCGGCAAAAATCGAACGCGGCATACCCGGGCCATAAATATAACCGGAGTCACGACCTGCTCCCCTGTCAAAATCATTCTGATAGGAATTGAAGAGGTTTTGCACTCCTGCATTGAGCTGCAAGTCTATGCTTTTATAGAGTTTGAAATCATAGCTGGCCTTCAAACCGATGTCCATGAAACGACGGGTGGTTTCCGTACGGTTTTCGCCAATATACCCCGCCCGGTGTTCCACCAGCATACTGCCGGTATAGGTACCCGAAAGAGCCAGCGTGAATGCACGTACAGGATTATACGTCATCGTGAAATACCCATACGTGTCTGGCGTACGAAACATCCGCTTTTCAAGAGGCACACCGGTATCTCCTTCACTCCAGGAACGTGCCTCCTTATATTCAGCTCTTTGGAGTGTAAAGCCGGCTTGCAATTGCCACACGTTTCGCCACGCCAGTTTTCCTTCGAGCGTGCAGCCATATACGAATGCTCCTTTTTCGTTGCCGCGTTCATTGATAATCACACCGTTTTTATCTTTCCCTATTTCGGTGAGAGCAAACACATCTGAAATGTCAGTATAAAATCCCTCTACCAGCAAATTTCCTTGCCAGTCTCCCCAACTATGGTACAAGTCGGCCGACAGGCTGACACTCTGCGATTTTTCTTCTTTCAAGTTCTCTGCCAGACGGATTATTGACACCGTACCGCCTACGTTCTCCACGTGCAGGTCCTCATCAAAAGCCTGTGGCGCACGGAATCCGAATGAATAGCTGGCACGCAGATTGATGTTTTCCGCAGGATTGAAACGCAGGTTGGCACGAGGACTGAAAACCGGTTTTTTCAATAAACTATGCTTGTCCAGCCGCCCTCCGACAAGCAGGCTCCACTGTTTGTTTTTCCACTCATTTTGAGCGAATGCGCTCAATGTACGTACATTCTGGTCGACGAACCGTTCACGCCCCCACAAATGGTCTTTCAAATGGTCCTGGTTGTATTCTGCTCCCGCGGTAAAAGTGGCCGGCATAAAAAGGCAGCGGTCAAAATTATACGTGTACTGTGTTCCGGCCACCCACGTCATGTCGGTGGTATTTCCATACGACTTCAGCTTTTCCTCGAGGTTCTCTCCTCCGCCGTAATAACTGTCACGGTTTACATGCTGTGCCGATGCGTACACTCCCAGACGATGTTTCTCGTCGGGTGAAAACAGGTCAAACTTCAAGCCTCCGGTATTGATGCTGTGCGTCAGTTGTTCGGCAATCAGGGCCTCATGAGCCGGACGTTTCAACTGGTCACCTCCGCGGCGAAATTCTTGTAAGTGATGATACTCTATTGTCAGCTTGGAGTAATCTCCCGTTTTAATGTACGAGCGTAATCCCACGGTCTGGCTTTTCAGTTGAGGAAGTTCGGTAAACCCGTCGCCGTCGTGGTCATAACCGGCACGCTCACGGTTTTGTCCGAAGACAGCCACCCCCAGCTTTTGATTGTCGGTTACCAGTGAAGCATTCATCGTCGTATTATTCTCGAATGCAGAAGCATCACCAATCCCCGTCAGTGTATGTGAAAACTGCGCCGAATTACGAATCGGTTCTTTGGTGATGATATTGATGGTTCCGGCAATGGCTGAAGAGCCGAACAAGGCCGACCCTCCACCGCGCATCACTTCCACCCGGTCTATCATATTAGCCGGAATCTGTTCCAGTCCGTACACTCCGGCCAGCGCACTGAACACAGGTCTGGAATCAATCAGAATCTGGGTGTAAGGTCCGTCCAGTCCGTTGATACGTACTTGCTGGAAACCGCAGTTCTGGCAATTGTTTTCCACGCGTACGCCAGGTTGAAAGTTCAGTCCCTGAGCCAGACAGGTAGAATTTGTATTCTCGAAGGTTTTCATGGAAACCACATTGACAAGGGTAGGAGCCATGCGTCTGCTTGTTTCATTCCGATTGGCCGAAACCACCACACCATCCAGCGACACCATGTCTTCCTCTATCTCGAAATTCAGTTCCAGTGTCTTCCCTTTCTTCAACTGCACCGTGCGGCTGACAGCTTTATAGCCTACAGAAGTCACCTCCAGCGTGAAAGTCCCTTCAGGCAGGTTTTTCAAGAAATAATGTCCCGTATCGTCAGTAGTAGTACCGATGGTAGTTCCTTTCAAGGCCACCGTCACGTATGACAGATGTTCACGGGAGTATTTGTCGACCACATGTCCGATGATATTGGCATCCGTATCATCCAAATTAGAAGCAATAACCTGCAAGGGGAACAATATCATGATTGCACCCCACAAAAAGAGATAAAAATATTTCATCTTGTAGTTTGTTCTTAGTATGTAAATAAAAAAATCAGGATGCATGGCTTGTTCTTACAAGGCATGCATTTGTCTCGCCTAAAACTTACAAACTAAAAACGAGGGAGGACCGCGTGAACAGACGTCCCGCATCGGGCGGGCAGGAAGGCCACACGTACAAACCGACAAAATAAGCGCCAATGGTATCAGCCACAAAGGAATATTCAGGTCAGTGGCTGTATCGCCTGTAGTCTGAAGAGCAGAAAGGAAAAAAATGGTTTCAAACTGCCCTTTCGTATGAGTGTGCTCAGAACTAAAAGGGTGCGAATGTACAATTACCACCCCGTTCACCACATGTGAGTGTGTGAACAAAGTGATGCCGCACCAATAAAGCACGAACAACAAAAGCAGTAAGAAACCCGCTTTTCTATGTTTTGCTGCGTGGGTTTTGTACATAATTCGCTATAGTTCTTGTGTCTATTGTTTATCCGGGTAAATATACAAAGTCTATATAATTCCGGCAATACCTAATTCTTAGTAAAAAAAGGAGGAGGGGGATTTTAAATAAAAAAAGGTTCCGAAAACGTCACATTTTCAGAACCTCCATTGTCTTGTTTTGCCTCACGGCTTCGGTACACCCTCAGGGATTCGAACCCTGGACCCACTGATTAAGAGTCAGTTGCTCTACCAACTGAGCTAAGAGTGCATCCACTATAATTGTCAAACTTTCCGAAATTTTGTACACCCTCAGGGATTCGAACCCTGGACCCACTGATTAAGAGTCAGTTGCTCTACCAACTGAGCTAAGAGTGCATCACTATTTTCATTTGCGAGTGCAAAGGTACATTTTTTACGTGAAACAGCCAAACGTTTTTAGGGTTTATTTTACATTATTTTTTCAATTCGTTTCTGAATGGCTGGTTATTAGTCACATAAAAAAGACCGGCACGGAAATTTCCATGCCAGTCTCCAGGTTTATGAATATGAGATTTATTTCTCAAATTAGAAGCGGTAACCTACGCCGATAGAGAAGGTCATGTTCTTGTAATCTGCGCCATCATCATAATTATTTGGACTGATAAATCCATTCTGACCTGTCAAGTTAACCAAATAATGATCACCTATTTCAAGGCCAATACCATACTGGATACCTAAATCAAAACGTTTACATTCTGCATCCTCTCCATCTTCTCCTTTAAATAGCTTGTAATCATACTCACCATATTTTGCTTTACCACCCAATCCAAAAGCTAAATATGGACCCGCATTGATTACAAACTTAGTATTGTCACTAATATTAAACTTGTAAGCAGCTAAAATAGGAATATCCAAATAAATAGGACGAGCTGTAAATTTTTCACCATCTTCTTTAATCTTATAACCCTTAGAAGAAATCATCAATCCAGACTGCAATGACCAGTTTTCACTGAAGCCATAATCCATACCTACTCCTAACTGGAAACCCGGTAATGCTTTAGTGTTATCCACTTTAGTCACATTACTGAAGTTCATGCCTACACGTGCATCCCATTTTACCTGAGAAAAACCAGCCAATGCAAACATTCCTAATACAGCGGTCATTAAAAACTTTTTCATAATTCTCTTTTTTTTTAGTTTTAGG
>NZ_DBEXBB010000172.1:0-5423 GCF_048170425.1 Phocaeicola sp. | reverse complement strand
TTTTTCTTATTCTACGGGCGATACCCATCTGTTGTGTTATGCGGTAGGTGACAATCCTTATGGACCGTTTACCTATCAGGGGGTTATTTTGACGCCGGTAGTAGGATGGACTACTCACCATTCTATTGCGGAATATAAGGGTAAATGGTATCTTTTCCATCACGATTGTGTTCCTTCAGGTGGAAAGACCTGGCTTCGTAGTTTAAAAGTAGTTGAATTGGAATACGATGAAGAGGGTAAGATTCAGACCATAAAAGGAAGTGCGGATGAATAAAAAGTACTTGTTGGGTATATGTCTTTTGTCTTTCGGACTGACCTTGTTCGCGGAAGATGGAAGCAAACTCTGGTTGCGACAGACGTCTTGTGAAAAGGCGTCTGTCTGTTGTTCAATTTCTTCTCCTGCCATTACTATTGCTCGTGAGGAACTGACCTCTTTATGGCATGGTAAGGCGGTTGATTTGCAACTGTTTGCTGATGAAACTCATCGTAACTTGGGGAAGGAGGGCTATACCATTCGCACTTCCGGTGAAAAGATAGTGCTTGGCTCAACTTCCGAACAGGGCTTGCTTTATGCGGCCTATCATCTTTTGCGGCTACAGGCGGAAGGAGCCGATTGTACCCGTCTGGATATAGCGGAAAAACCAGCCTTTGATATACGCGTGTTGAATCATTGGGATAATTTGGATGGTACGATAGAGCGTGGCTATGCGGGTGAATCTTTGTGGCGTTGGGAGCAACTTCCTGATACTGTGTCGGTGCGCTATCAGGAGTATGCCCGGGCCAATGCTTCGGTTGGCATCAACGGAACAGTGCTTAACAACGTCAACGCTTCGGTGAAGATTCTTTCCAGCGAATACCTTGAAAAGGTACGTGTACTTGCGGATATTTTCCGGCCGTATGGAATAAAAGTCTATCTTTCGGTCAACTTCGCTTCTCCCATGCAGTTGGGAGGATTGTCTACAGCCGACCCGTTGAATGAGGAGGTGGCTGAGTGGTGGAAGAAGAAGGTACATGAGATTTACAGTCTTATTCCTGATTTTGGAGGTTTTCTGATCAAGGCCAATTCAGAAGGACAGCCTGGTCCGTGCGATTACGGGCGTACGCATGCCGAAGGAGCGAATATGATGGCAAAAGCCCTGAAACCTTACGGGGGAATCGTGATGTGGCGTGCGTTTGTGTACAGTCCGTCGGATGCAGACAGGGCCAAGCAGGCTTATCTGGAGTTTAAACCTTTGGATGGAAAGTTTTTAGATAATGTGATTGTGCAGGTGAAAAACGGTCCGATTGACTTCCAGCCGAGAGAACCTTACAGTCCGTTATTTGGCGCAATGGTACATACACCTTTGATGGTAGAGTTTCAGATTACCCAGGAATATTTGGGACATTCGAATCACCTGGCTTACCTGGCTACCATGTGGAAGGAATTTTATCGGTATGTGTCTCCTGCTTCTTTAAAAGGAGTGGCTGGAGTGGCCAATATAGGCGATGATACCAACTGGTGCGGACATGATTTTGCGCAGGCTAACTGGTATGCGTATGGCCGGCTGGCATGGAATCCTTCACTGTCTTCCGAGGAAATAGCAAAAGAGTGGCTGGTACAGACTTTTACGGGGAACCCTAAATTTGTGGAACCCATGACGCAAGTAATGATGGATAGTCGGGAAGCGGTGGTGGATTACATGATGCCATTAGGATTACATCATATTTTTGCCTGGAGTCATCATTATGGACCCGAACCCTGGTGTGAGGTACCGGGTGCCCGTGCCGATTGGTTGCCGTCGTATTATCATCAGGCAGACAAAAAAGGTTTGGGATTTGACCGGAGCCATTCAGGAAGTGATGCGGTTTCTCAGTATCCAGACTCGTTAGCTCACGTATTCAATTCGCAGGAGTTATGTCCGGAAGAATTTTTGTTGTGGTTTCATCATGTAGACTGGAATTATCAATTAAAGTCTGGACGTACCCTTTGGAATGAATTGTGTTATAAATATCAGCAAGGAGTTGATAAGGTGCGTGAGTTTCAAAGAGTGTGGAACCATATGAAACCGTATGTGGATGAAGAACGTTTTCAGGCTGTGGCTGAACGGTTGGATATTCAGGTGCACGATGCGGTGTGGTGGAAAGATGCTTGTCTGGAATATTTTCGTACCTATTCTCGTAAGAAGTACCCTGAAGGGATAGAGCCTCCCGTATTTAAATTGAAAGAACTGAAAAAGGTGAAACTGTCGATTAGTAATTATGAATGTCCTTCAGCCGATATGCTTCCACGAGAAAAATAGGTTTTTTTGAGTATGCTATTTGTCGCTGATTCTTAATTGGTTATCAAATTTTTTTTACAAGCTGGATTTCTATATAGAAAAACGCAAGGACGTTTGAATTCAAATGTCCTTGCGTTTTGTTTTAAATGCACTTGCGTTTTGTTTTAAATGCACTTGCGTTTTGATTGAAACGCAAAGGCGTTTTGAGAGAAATGTACTTGCGTTTTAATTGAAACGTTTAAGCGTTTTTTTAGAATCTGCAACGGATGTCAATTCCCACCTGTACGGGACGTCCTTTTTGTGCAAATCCCCGGCCCATTGTTTCAAAGTAGAACGCCTGATAATCTTTGTTTAAGGCATTGTTTACCCAGAACCCGATTTGTCCGTTTCCTTTGTTCAGGCTGAGCCGACCGTTCAGCGTGCCGTAAAGTGCCTGACTGGCATTGTTCTGTTCTGTCCAGTAAATGCGGCCGGCAGCCCGATAGTTGGCATCCAGTGTGATGTTGTCCAGAATGCTATTCTTACGCAGCGGGAAGATATATTGTCCACCTACGGCAAATGTATGTTTAGGAACGAAAGGAACATAGTGCCCGTTGTAGTTTTCTGTTTCGCTTATCACATAATCAGTGAAGGTTGCATACGTATACCCGTAGTTTCCGTTCAAGCTAAATTTATCAGTAAGTTGTGCACGCAGACTGGCTTCAGCTCCTATGCTGCGGCTTTTTCCGGCATTTACTGTGATACGTCCTAATCCACTTTCAGCAAAGCGTGATAACTGCTGGTCACGAGTATCCATATAGAAAGCTGAAAGGTCGGCTTGTAACTTTTCGTTGAACAAGGTCAGGTGAGAACCGATTTCGTAGTTCCATGAATACTCTGGTTTGTAAAGTGTTGTTGCTTTTACGTCTTTTTGCTGGGTTTGTGCCATGCCGTTCAGCATTCCTGCAATCATTTGTTTCTGCTCATTGCTTAATGTGGGTACATTGTTGACTACTGGAATGGTTACATCGGCTACATTTTTCATCATGCTTGCTTGCATGGCATTTTGAAGCAGGTCAGAGAACATTTGGATGTTGTATCCACCGGAACGGTATCCTTTGGACACGCTGGCATAGATGTTGTTGCGTGAGTCAAAGTCGTATTGCAAAGCAAACTTAGGTAACAGCTGAATGTAGTTATGAGACAGTTTTCCATCATAGCTGTTGCTTACATTGAATTCTTGTGCCGGAATCATCGGTATTACTTTGTTGCCGGGAGTTAATGTACCGCTTAATGAATAGGTATGTGTAAACTGGCAGCCGCTATGATAATCTAGTTTTAAGCTTTCATAGTCCATGCGGAGACCAGCTGTGAAAGAAAGTCCTTCCAGTCCGAAAAGATTATTGAAAGTGGACTGATGGAAAATGGCACCATTTAAAATCGGGGTGCTGAATTTTCCCGGAATAGGAAGTTGTTCACCGTTGATGACATCGCTGAAGTTTAACTTCATGCTCATGGGAGCTGCCGAAATGGTAGGCATGTATTTATTGGCATTTGTGTTGATAGTAGAATTTAACCAGTTTACTCCATCTTTCTGGAAAGTGACAGGGGCTTCCGTATTCAGCCACTGATAGAATCCGCTTACTCCGGTAGTCCATTGCCAGCGACGTCCAGGTTTGGATTTCAGCACGATTTCTTCGCTGAGTGTCTTGGAGTTTTGTTTCTGTATCATAGTGTAAATATTCTGCTCTGTAAAGTCTTGGTCTAAATCCATGTGGTCGCGCAAGTATTGGAAGCCGGTTACGCTGCTGAGAATGAAATTATCAGCCTGGTATTCCAAGTTTACTCCGGTGTTCAGCAGGTTACGTTTGTAGCCACATGCATTGTCGTAAGAGATGCGGCCGATGTACTCTGCACGGTCTTCCTCTCCTTTGACTTTACCTGTGTATTCATACGGATAGCCGCCTTGGTTCGTATATTCGTAGTTTACGGTGAAGTCGAGTTTTAGATTTTCGGTTGGAAGGTAGATGGCACGTATGCGTCCGCCGAATTCATTATCCGTATCAATTCGTTTTCCGTTGAAGCTGTTTTTAAAGAAGCCTCCCTTGTGATCATAAAACAATCCGGCCGAAAAGGCAAACTGATCGGAAATACGATGGTAATGCGTGAGGGATGCATTGTAATTGTTGTAGGTGGCTGCTCCCAGGCGAAGGTCTGTTCCCTGATAGGTGAACGGAGACTTGGTGAACACACGGATAAGTCCTCCCATGGTATTACGTCCGTAGAGAGTGCCTTGAGGGCCTCGCATTACGTCTATACGTTCAATATCTGAATAGTTGAAATCGAATGCAGACTTATCGATAAAGGGAATATTGTCTACATAAAGTCCGACAGCCGGTGTATTGATGCGTGAACCGATACCTCGGATGTAGACCGAAGTAGTAAGTTTAGAACCATATTCTGGAATAAATAAGTTTGGCACCAGTGCAGACAAAGATTTTACAGAAGTCACTGAATTGTTGCGCATAGCACTTTGTGAAAATGACGTTGAAGAAGTGGCCTGTTGACGCAGACGGTTGTTCTCCTTTGGAGTAGCAATAACCACAACTTCTTCGATGTCAACCGCTTTTGTAGTATCTTTGGGCAAGGAATTTTCAGGTGATACCGGACCTGCCAAGGCGCTCTTTATAGAAACAGCCAGTAACGAAACAATAGCAATATTCTTTTTCATTATGTTGAAAGATATAGTTTAGTTAACGGCTGCAAAGTAACGTCAATTTGTCAGGATAGTCAATCCTAATAAATGAGGATTTTATAATTATATACTGTCAGCTTCTATGTATCCGTGCATGACCGCATAAATGGCTAGGGCGGATACGGATTTAATGCCTAATTTTTCCGTAATGTTTTTCCTGTGTGAAATTACTGTAGTCAGACTGATGTGAAGTTTGTCTGCTATTTCTTTATTGATTAGTCCTTTGGTCACAAGTCTGAGTACTTCGATTTCCCGTGCGCTCAATTCATGTTCCAAGTCTGCGGCAGGAGGGGGGACGGGGTGATGCGTCAGTTCGTGTCCTTGTTTTCGGGTTTGCATGATGGTTTTTACCAGTTGTTCTTGCGGAAGTAGAATGTTCAGGCTTGGAATTCCCGTCAGCAGGGGAGGTTCTCCAGCTGAGAGCACAATGC
>NZ_DBEXBB010000171.1:0-13862 GCF_048170425.1 Phocaeicola sp. | reverse complement strand
TTCTTCACAAGGTTGCAATCTGGTCGTGTGTGACCGGACTGTTGCCTGCCTGTCAGTCATCAGGCGAAAAACAAGTAAAGAGTAAGGAAACCATACCGGTGACGGTACTTCAGCCAACTGCTATTGACTTGCCACGTTCGTATGTAGCAGATATTCAGGCGATTCAGTTTGTGGAAATAAAGGCTCGTGTAGAGGGATTTATCCAAGAGGTGTTGGTAGACGAGGGGCAGCTGGTTAAAAAAGGCCAACCTATGTTCCGTTTAAATTCGGAGAATTATATGGAGGTGCTTAAGGCAGCTGAAGCTAACTATAAGCAGACGCAAGCTCAGTTGGAACTGGCGAATTATGAAACCGAACGCGTACAGCGTCTGGTGGACAAACAGATTATTTCGCCGATTCGCTTGGATCAGGTGAAACGTGAGCGGGAAGTGGCTCGAATGAAAGTAGAGCAGGCGCGTGCAGAAATGCAACGGGCTCAGATGGAGTATAGTTACACGACGATTACCGCACCTTTCACTGGCTATGTGGACCGTATTCCTTATAAAGTGGGAAGTTTGGTGAACCCGGAAAGCTTGCTGACTACCGTGAGCGATATTTCGGAGATCTTTGCCTATTACAAAGTGAACGAAAGCGAATACCTGCGCTTGAAGCGTGCGCAGTTAAGCGGAGAAAACTTGCAGCAGTTGGATAACGTGGAATTGATTTTGCCCGATGGCTCTGTGTATTCATATAAAGGAAAACAAGAAACGGTGGAAGGGGACTTTGAACGAGGTACCGGTTCTATCGCATTCCGTGTACGTTTCCCAAATCCTGACGGACTGTTGAAACATGGAGTAACCGGAAAGGTACGTATGATGACTCACATGGAGGACGTATACATGATTCCTCAGAAATCTACCTTTGAAATTCAAGATTTTACGTATGTATATTTGTTTAATGAAGAAGGGAAGGTAGAGGTGCGCAGCTTTAATCCGATTGAGCGTTTCCAGAACTATTATGTAACCCAGGATTTCCCGGCGGGTACAACGATTGTATACGAGGGCGTGCAGTTGGTGAAAGACGGTATGCAGATTAAGGCAGACACCATTCCGTTTGAAGACGTGAGAAAGGAATTGAAGTTGAACATGTTGCAAAGATAAGGGCCTATGTTTAAGTTGTTTATTCGTCGTCCGATTCTTTCGGCAGTTATCTCTGTCATCATCGTTTGTTTGGGAGGACTGGCATTGGTATCGCTGCCTATTACGCAGTTCCCGGATATTGTGCCTCCTTCGGTAACGGTGACGACCCGTTATACAGGAGCCAGTGCCGATGTGATGGCGAAGACGGTAGCTACTCCGCTGGAACGTGCCATCAATGGAGTGCCGGGTATGACTTATATGACTACGGTATGTACGAATGATGGTATGTCGCTCACAACTGTTTATTTTAAGGTTGGAACTGACCCTGATGTAGCTGCTGTAAACGTGCAGAACCGTGTGACTACCGTACTGGATGAGTTGCCTGAAGAGGTAATCCGTGCCGGTGTGGTGACAGAGAAAGAAGTGAACAGTATGTTGATGTATTTGAATGTGTTCAGTACGGATACTACGCATACGGAGAAGTTTGTGTATAACTTTGCCGACATTAATGTGCTTCGTGAATTAAAACGTATTGACGGAGTGGGTTTGGTAGAAATCATGGGAAGCCGTGACTATGCCATGCGTGTATGGCTGAATCCGGCTCGTATGGCGGCCTATAACTTGGTGCCACAGGATGTGACAGATGCTATCCGTCGGCAGAACATTGAAGCGGCTCCTGGAAAAACTGGTATCAGTTCCGATAAATTGCCCCAGCAGTTGCAGTACGTATTACAGTATACCGGAAAGTTCAGTACCCCCGAAGAGTACGGGGAAATTGTGCTCAAGGCCTTGCCCGACGGTTCGTTGTTGCGTTTGAGGGATGTGGCTACCGTCGAGTTTGACTCGGAAGATTATAACATGGTGTCTATGACCGACGGACGTCCTTCTGCCTCTATTATGATTAAGCAGCGTCCGGGCTCCAATGCGCGTGAAGTAATTGAAAACATTAAGCAGCGTATGGAGGAAATCAAGGAGAGCAGTTTTGCTCCCGGTATGGATTATAATATTGCATACGACGTATCCCGCTTCCTGGACGCTTCCATTACTTCCGTGTTGAAGACCTTGTTGGAAGCTTTCTTGTTAGTATTTGTCGTAGTGTTTCTTTTCTTGCAAGATTTACGCTCTACACTGATTCCTGCCATTGCCGTACCTGTCTCTTTGATTGGAACCTTCTTCTTTATGCAGATGTTAGGTTTCTCCATCAACATGCTGACCTTGTTTGCACTGGTACTGGCCATCGGTATTGTGGTTGATAATGCGATTGTGGTGGTCGAGGCTGTTCATGTCAAGATGCATGAAGAAAAGTTGAGTCCTTATAAGGCATCTGTAGCTGCTATTAAAGAAATTGGGGGAGCCATCATTGCCATTACGCTGGTAATGTCGGCCGTATTCGTGCCGGTGGGCTTCATGGAAGGTACGGTAGGTATTTTCTACCGTCAGTTCTCTTTGACGCTGGCTGTGGCTATCGTGATTTCGGGTATCAATGCACTTACGCTTTCGCCTGCACTTTGTGCCTTATTGCTTCGACCTGCTGGTCACGGACGTAAGAAAGCCACTTGGCTCCGCAAGTTCTTTGTGGTGTTCAACCGCCGTTACGACCGCTTTGAACGCAGTTATCAGTTAGGATTGCATAAGTATTTAGGACGAAAATCTTTTACTTATGCTACGTTAGTGTTGTTCTTCCTGGCTACGTATGGCATCAATTTACTACTTCCTACCGGATTTATCCCGAATGAAGACCAAGGTATGATTTATGTAAACGTGGATGCCCCTCCGGGAGCTACGGTGGAACGAAGCGAAAAGGTGCTGGATCAGATTCAGGCCGCCTTACTGCCTTTTGATGAGATTGAAAGCATCTCTACACTGGCTGGTTATAGCCTGATGACAGAGACAGAAGGAGCCAGCTACGGTATGGGTATGATTAACCTGAAAGCTTGGGATGAGCGTGATAAGGGAGTAGAGGAACTGATGCAGCTGTATAAGGAGCGTACTTCTCACATCAAAGATGCCGACATACAGTTCTTCTTGCCGCCTTCTGTGCCCGGTTTCGGTAATGCCAGTGGTTTTGAGCTTCGTTTGCAGGATAAGACGGCAGGCGATTTCCATGATTTTGCGGAAGTGGCCAATACATTGGTTGAGAAGTTGAACGCCGACCCGCGTCTTCAGGGAGTTACGTCTGGTTTTAATCCGAATTTTCCGCAGTATTTGTTGAAAGTAGATTTGGCAAAAGCCGCCAAGTTAGGTGTAGACTTGGATAAGGCCATGGAAACCCTCCAGGCTTATATCGGAAGTTTCTATTCGTCCAACTTTATTCGTTTCGGACAGATGTATAAGGTGATGATTCAGGCTTCACCGGAGTATCGTATGAATCCGGAGGATTTGTATCGCCTATATGCGAAGAACAATGACGGCAATGTGGTGCCTTATTCAAATTTTATGACCATGGACCGTGTGTTCGGTCCCAGTCAGATTACCCGTTATAACATGTTTACTTCTGCCCTGATTACAGGTGAAGGAGAAGGAGGTATCAGTTCGGGTGAGGTGATACAGGCCGTAGAAGAAATCAGTAAGGAAGTGCTTCCTCGTGGTTACGATGTGGAATGGTCGGGTATTACCCGTGAGGAAAAGGATTCGGGTGGACAGACGATATTGATTTTCGGAATCTGTCTGTTGTTCGTGTACTTGCTGTTGGCGGCACAGTACGAAAGTCTGCTGTTGCCTTTCCCCGTCATTCTTTCGTTACCTGCAGGGATTTTCGGTTCTTATTTCTTCCTGCAACTGGCCGGACTTGAGAACAATATTTATGCACAGGTGGCACTGGTCATGCTGATAGGTTTGTTGGGTAAGAACGCGATTTTGATTATCGAGATGGCCAACCAGTATCGTCAGAGCGGACTTTCGATTATGGAAGCTGCAGTGAAAGGGGCAGTAAGCCGTCTGCGTCCTATCTTGATGACTTCGTTTGCCTTTATCTGCGGATTGATTCCGCTGTTGGTGGCTACCGGAGCAGGTGCATTAGGAAACCGTTCCATCGGTACTGCCGCTGCCGGAGGTATGTTTATTGGAACCTTTGTAGGAATCTTTCTTGTACCTGGTTTGTATATCTTGTTTGAAACCTGGTCTTCTCGTTTAAAGACCGATAAAAAATATGATGAAGATGAAGACTAATTGTTTACGAAATTATATTGCAATTGCCGTTGTTATACTGTTGTCGAGTGGCTGTAAGTCGCCTTTTCTCCTTTCGGAAGAGAAGGTGGCTCTGCCTGAGACTTTTGTCGGGGGAACCTCGGATACGTTGAATGTGGCCAGCCTGTCATGGAAAGAATTCTTTCCGGATACTTATTTAAAGGCATATATCGATACGGCACTGGTAAGAAATCATAGCTTTCTGCAAACTTTGGAGAGGGTATCGCTCGCCCGTGAACAGTTGCGGGTGGGCCGGGGAGCTTTGCTGCCTGAAGTCTCCTTAGGGTTGAGTGCTGGTGTGCAGCGTTTTGGTGAATATACCATGGATGGGGTAGGAAATAGTACGACCAATACTCCCGATTTGGCTAAAGACAAGCATATCCCTGACCCTTATAAAAACTTGAATTTAGGCGTAAGCTTTCAATGGGAAGCCGATGTATGGGGAAAACTGACAGATAAAAAGCGTGCAGCAGCACTTCGCTGGATGAACTCGGTGGAAGCGGCACGGCTGGCACAAGTTATGTTGGTTTCTGAAGTGGCTTTACAGTATTATCATTTGGTAGGGCTGGACAAGAAATGTGTCATTCTGAAAGAAGAAATTCAGAAGGCACAGGAAGCTTATGAACTGACCAATGAACTGATGAAGGAAGGTGAAGTTTCCCGTTTGTCAGTCGACCAGTTCCAATCACGTAGATTGAAGTTGGAAGAAATGCTTCTCGATACGCGTCAGCAGATTGCAGAAGCAGAACGTGCACTAGCATTGTTACTGGGAAAGCTGCCTTTTGAAATCAAGCGTTCCACTTTTGAGGAAATCTCGGAATCACAGTTTCCCACTGCTTCCGGCATACCGGCTCAGTTGTTGTGTAACCGTCCGGATGTGAAGGCGGCTGAACTGGAACTGCTGGCTTGTAAGGCCGATGCTTCTGCAGCTCGTAAGACTTTTTTCCCTTCCTTGCTTATCGGGGGAGGAGCCGGATTCAATGCCTTTGATTTGAGCAAGTGGTTTGTCTCACCGGCTTCTTTGGTCTACGACTTGGCAGCCGGTATCAGTGCTCCTTTATTCAAACGGCATGAAATCAGGGCTTTGTGGAATGAATCGAAAGCACGTCAGCGTATGGCATTGCTGGAATATCACCGGGTGGCGTTGAAATCCTATCAGGAAGTAGCCGATTTGCTGGAGGCATCTGAACGGATGGACGAACGTAAATTGTTGAAGGCCAAAGAAAGTCGTGTGCATCGCCGTTCCATTGAGAATGCGAATGAATTGTTCCGTACTGGTTTTGCGGGTTATCTGGATGTGCTGTCTGCCGATGAACGCTATTTGGATTGTGAACTGGAACGTATAGACTTGAATGTGGCTTATTGTCAGCTTCATACCCTTCTTTACCGTTCTTTGGGGGGAGGACGCTTCTGACATCATTCTTTATTATAAGAAAAACAGCCTCGCTCTGACAGTAGTTGGCGTCAGAGCGGGGCTGTGTATTTTATTGGCTATTAGTATGCAGAACGGTATTTTCCTTCTTCTTTGTCTTCTAAAATATTCAGGTAAGAAGCATATCTTGATTCACTGATGTAATGATTCTCTACGGCCTCACGTACGGCACATCCCGGTTCGTGGCGGTGGGTACAGTTGCCATATTTGCATTGGGCAGAGAATTCAAAGATTTCCTTGAAATAGTGTCCCACTTCTTCGTCTTTCATGTCAAATGTACCAAATCCCTTGATGCCCGGCGTGTCAATGATGTATCCGTTGCTTGCCACCGGAAACATTTCTGAGAATGTGGTGGTGTGCATACCTTTGTTATGTGCGGTAGAGATTTCTCCCGTCTTGACATTCTGCTCGGGTAGGATGGCATTGATGAGGGTTGATTTTCCCACGCCGGAATGGCCGGAAAATAAGGTTACTTTTCCTTCTAATGCTTGTTTGATTTCGTCTACTCCCGTACCGTCCAAGGCAGAAATCCGGTAACACGGGTAGCCGATGTGCGTGTATAAGTTTGTCAAGCCATCTAAGTAATGCAGTTCTTCTTCCGTATAACGGTCTACTTTGTTGAAAACCAGGCAGACAGGCACACGATAGGCTTCTGCAGAGGCCAGAAAACGGTCGATGAAGACTGTTGAAGTCTCCGGATAGTTTACTGTAACCACCAGCATGCACTGGTCTAGATTGGCTGCGATGATGTGTGACTGTTTGGAAAGATTGGAAGAACGGCGGATAATGTAATTTTTCCGGTCTTCAATTTCAGTAATGAATGCGGTTCCCTCCGCATTGACATTGATTTGTACACGGTCGCCCACTGCAATGGGGTTCGTGCTGCGTATTCCTTTCAGGCGGAAATTCCCTTTTATTTTACATTCAATCAGCTTTCCCCCGTCGGTCTTGACCAGGTACCAGCTTCCCGTATTTTTAATGACCAGACCTTTTTCCAAAATGAGTGTGTGCAAAATTAAAAAAAAAGGAGGGAAGAGACTATGTAGGCTCCTCTCTCCTCGTGTGTAGTGAATAAGATTATACTGTCATGATTTCTTTGTCCTTGGCAGTCAGCATGTCATCAATTTGCTTGATGTACTTGTCGTGTACTTTTTGCAGTTTGGCTTCCGAGTTCTTCTGTTCATCTTCCGGCATACCATCTTTCACGGCTTTTTTCAGTGCGTCGATGGCGTCGCGGCGTGCGTTGCGCACACTTACTTTTGCAGTTTCACCTTCACCTTTGCATTGCTTGCTCAACTGTTTACGGCGTTCCTCTGTCAATGGCGGGATACCGATACGGATGATTTCACCGTTGTTTTCCGGCATGATACCCAGTTCAGAGTCGATGATAGCCTTTTCAATTACGCGAAACATGCTTTTGTCCCACGGCTTGATGGCGATGCTGCGCGCATCGGGAGTAGTTACTGCCGCTACGTTATTGATGGGCACCATACTTCCGTAAGAATCTACGCGGATACTGTCTAACAAGCGTACGTCAGCCTTTCCGGCACGGATGTGAGCCAGTGCTTCGTCCAGGTACATGACTGCCATATCCATTTTCTCTTCAGCTTCGCTGATAATTGTTTTAGAATCTGCCATATATTTCTTGCATTTATAGGTTTTATATTCGTTGATAAGTATTTATGTGAACAAAAATAAGCTATTTTTTATTTCCTTGCAATACTTCTGAAAATAAGTTTGTGTCTTCCGGTTTCGGAAATATCCTGAAAAACTTCTTATCTTTGTTTTATCACTATAAAACAGCACGGTTGTATGATTACACTTTATTTGGCGCGCCACGGGCAGACGGTGGAAAACCTGAGCCGTATTTTTCAAGGGCACTTGCCTGGTACATTGACAGAAGAGGGAAAAAAGCAGGCGATGGAATTAGGAGAGTCCCTGCGGGATATTGTACTGGATGCGGTGGTCAGCAGTGATTTGCAACGGGTGGTGGATACCGTGCAACTGGCTGTAGGCAGCCGGCAGCTGCCTTGGCGACAGACTACGTTGTTGAGGGAAATAGACTGGGGGCCTTGGACTGGACTGGCTGTGGGAAGTGTCGATTTAAGTAATCCTCCTGCTGGAGTGGAAACTCGCCAGATGATGTACGACCGGGCCGGTGCTGTTTTAGATTATCTGTGGCAACATTATGATGGGAAGCGTGTGTTAGTGGTGGCACACGGACAAATCAACCGTTGCCTGGAAGCTCGGATTGCAGGACTTCCGTTGGAAGGGGTACGTACGATACCGTTGATGAAAAATGCAGAATTACACCGTTATGAACTGACACATGGATAAATGAAAACGGCAAGACGCGGATAGCTTTTCATGTCTTGCCGTATATTTTTTGATTCAAATGAATAATCAGTTGTGTACCAGCGTACCGATGTTTTCGCCAGACATTACCTTTTTCAGGTTGCCCACCGTATCCATGTCGAATACAATAATTGGCAGGTTGTTTTCCTTACACATACAAGTAGCGGTCAGGTCCATTACTTTCAGTCCTCTTGCCAGTACTTCATCGTAAGTGATGTCATCGAACTTAGTGGCAGTCGGGTCTTTTTCCGGGTCAGCAGTATAGATACCATCCACGCGCGTACCCTTCAGCATCACGTCGGCTTCAATTTCAATACCTCTCAATGAAGAACCTGTATCAGTGGTAAAGAACGGATTACCTGTTCCGGCTGACATAATTACTACTTCTCCGTTTTCCATGGCTTCAATGGCTTTCCATTTGGTATAGAACTCACCGATAGGTTCCATGCGGATGGCTGTCAGTACACGGGCTTTTACACCGGCAGCCACTAGGGCAGAACTTAATCCTAAACTGTTGATAACTGTAGCCAACATTCCCATCTGGTCGCCTTTTACGCGGTCGAATCCTTTTCCGGCTCCAGACAGTCCGCGAAAGATGTTACCGCCACCAATCACGATGCCAATCTGTACCCCCATGTCGTGGATTTCCTTGATTTGCTGTGCATATTCGCCCAGACGTTTTTCGTCAATACCGTATTTCTTTTCTCCCATCAAGCTTTCGCCGCTGAGTTTTAACAGGATGCGTTTGAATTTTGCCATAATCGTATTTGTTTTTAGATTGCTACAAAGTTAGTAATAATTTGCATATATCCCGAGGCTTGTCGTTAAAACTATACCTGTCTGTTGAGGTTGGTGTGTGGCATCCGGTAGAGTATTCCTCCCTGCACAATACCTCGCAGTGTCAGGTATACAATAAAAGCCATCCATAATGCATGATTTCCTAACGTGGTATGGAATCCATAATAGAGTAGGAAGAAGCTGGCCGAGGCCACTAACATGGAGCGGAGCATTACACGGGTAGCTGTAGCACCGATACAGATTCCATCGAGCAGAAAGGCCGAGAATCCTGCCAGCGGAATGGCCAGTATCCAATAGATATATTCCTCAGAAGCCGAAATGACAGAAGTGTCGTTCGTGAGCAAGCCGAGAAAACTTTTACCTCCTGCTCCGTAGAGTAACGTGAACAGCAGTGACAAGGCGATTCCCCACTTGAAGAGATGCCGTATGGTCAGTCTTAGCGACTGATTGTCTTTGGCCCCGATGTATTTTCCGGTCAGCGCCTCTCCTGCGTAGGCAAATCCATCCATGAAATAAGAAAAGAGGGTGAATAGCTGCATCAGCAGGGCATTCACGGCCAATACCACATCCCCGTAAGCTGCACCTGTGGAAGTGAAGAAGACGGTAACTGCAATCAGGCAGAGCGTGCGGAAAAAAATATCCCGGTTTACCTGGAAGAAACGCTTCATTTCCGTACGGTCGAACAAGGCTTTCTGGCGAAGGTATTTTCGGAGTGGACGGTAATAAGTCAGCCAGAGCAGACAGGCCATACCCAGTCCGGCATATTGTGCCACGAGTGTGCCAAATGCCACGCCTTCGACTTTCATCCTGAGCACAAACACAAAAAACAGGCTGGCTGCAATATTGACAATGTTCTGGGTTATGGCAATGAACATCGGGAAACGGGAATTTTGCATGCCGATGTACCAGCCCGTGAAGCCATAGAGGCCTAAAGTGGCCGGTGCCCCCCAGATACAGATGTGGAAATACAATGTAGCTAATTGCCGGACTTCCTCGCTGGTGTCCATGCACATAAATGCGAAATTTCGTATCGGATATTGTAGTAACAGCAAGGCAAGCGACAGCAGCAGGCTGATACTTAGTGAGCGTAGCAGAATGCGCGTTACTTCCTGTAGGTCATGCCTTCCATAAGCCTGTGCGGTAAGTCCCCCAGTTCCCATGCGGAGGAAACCGAACAGCCAGTAAATCATATTGAACAGCATGCCTCCCACCGCAATTGCACCGATGTAAGATGCGGCTCCCAAGTGCCCTACAATGCTGACGTCAATCAGGCCTAACAGGGGAACTGTGATATTGGAAACGATGGAAGGAAGGGCGATGTGAAGAATCTGTCGGTCAGTACGTGTCATAAGATGTATTCCACTTCCTTGAATAAATATCCCCTTGTCTGTCCGGCCTCGTCTTCCAGTATTAGCCGACCGTTTGGTTCAATGTCGGCAATGCGTGCCCGAAAGTCCCCGTCTTTATCGCGGAACGGGTGCAGTCCTTCTTTTCGATAAAGCGCCTCCTTGTAGCGCGTTTCCAGCATATCTGTCCGGTTTTCTTTCAGAAGTTGGTAATAATCTGTTACTTTCTCCATAATTTGTTCCAGCACCTCGCGCGGGTCGTACAGATTGCCGGTAATCTGGCATAATGATACCGGATTGGGCGCATCGCTGAGGAAACGTTCCTGGTTCAGGTTTACGCCGGTACCCGAAATGGAACGGCTGATGTGGATGCCTGTCAAGTCATTTTCAATCAGTGTGCCGCAAATCTTCTTGTCTTTCCAATAAATGTCGTTAGGCCATTTGATGGAAATTCCCTCCGTGTAGGTAGACAGCACATCCTGCAACGCCAAGGCAGTCACTTGTGAGAGATAGAACTGGCGGTATGCTTCCAAAAACTCCGGATAAACTACAAAACTGAAGAGCAGGTTTTTCCCGGCTTCCGACTCCCAGCTGTTGCCACGCTGTCCTCGTCCTGCCGATTGGAAAGATGAATACACGGTGGTCAGTTCTGCACACGCTTCTTTCTGGCAAAGTGTCGCTAAATACGTGTTGGTAGAAGTCGTTTCTGCCAATACGATAGGTTCAGGATATGTCATTGTTCTTTTCTGTTTCAAAGTTAGTTCCACACAGGCGGAAAAAAAGCGTCCTTAATGTGTTCCATGCGGAAAGGAGGGCGGTTTCCTACTACCGTGATAATATCAAAGCGGACAGGAAGGTCAATGGCGAACTTTCGGATGTATGCATCTGTAGAGGCCACTATGTTTCTTATTTTACGCCTGTCCACCGCTTCCTCCGGCTGTCCGAAACAGGCATCACTTCGTGTTTTTACCTCCACGATGACCAGTTCACCGTCTTTCTGTGCCACAATATCCAAGTCGCGGTGTCCGGAGTGCCAGTTCCGGTGCCTGATTTCGTATCCTTTTTCCATCAGGTACCTTACGGCAGCGTTTTCTCCTTCTTTACCCAGTTCATTATGTGATGCCATTTTTCCGCTTTTTCGCAAAAATACGCATTTTTATGTTTCAATATTAACAGAATACGCTAATTTTGCAGGAAAGATGGTAAATAGCGGAAAAAAAAGAAAAAAAGTACCGGTCAGTAATCCTCCCCGCCGCCAGCGGATGGTTTGTCTGATGAGCGAAGAAGAGGTGCGAATTGTAGACCGTTATCTGGAGAAATACCAGATAACCAACAAGGCACGCTGGCTTCGCGAGACCGTATTGGCTTTTATCCATCAGAATATGGAGGAGGATTATCCTACTCTTTTCAAGGAACACGATATGCGCAGATAAATTATGGCAGACGATTCTTTTTATATGAAACAGGCCCTGGTTGAGGCCGCACGGGCAGCAGAAAGAGGAGAGGTTCCGGTGGGTGCCGTGGTAGTTTGTCGTGACCGCATTCTGGCGCGTGCGCATAACTTGACTGAAACATTGCACGATGTGACAGCCCATGCCGAGATGCAGGCACTTACTGCAGCTGCCAATTCATTAGGGGCAAAATATTTGATTGATTGTACGCTTTATGTCACCGTGGAGCCTTGCGTGATGTGTGCCGGTGCCATTGCCTGGTCACAAGTAGGCCGACTCGTTTTCGGTGCAGAAGACGAAAAAAGAGGCTATCAGCGTTACGCACCTCAAGCTTTGCATCCGAAGACTGTTGTCGTAAAAGGAGTGCTGGCCGATGAATGTGCCAGACTAATGAAAGATTTCTTCCGAAAGAAAAGATAAGGATTCTTAATTGATTTCCTCAAACTCCACGTATTCCCCTTCGTCTTTGTCAAAAATCTTTTTACGTTGACGCACAGGTGCACCTCCTTGTGTAGAGTAAGAATCAGATGTCTCATCCTGATTATGGGCCGATTGATAACTTTGAGAAGAATATGTTGTTCTCTGGCTCGAATTGTTACCTTGCATACGGCGTTTGAATCCGAATACCATACTGACGATTTTGGAAAGTATAAGCAATCCAATCACCAGAACAACCAGTATAATAAAAATTAGAAAGCCTAAAATATGGAACATTGTCTTTTGTTTTTAATATGATATATGCAAAAAATGTGCCATACGATTTTTCAGCTATTTCTTATATGTCAGTAATGACAAAATGATATACCAAACGATGACAGCCGCAAATCCGCTCAATTGGAAAATGATTAGTAGAGGAATGCTGACAATCAGGAATATATAGCTTATTTTGTTATGTCCCCATGACAAATCTTTAAACTTCAGGGAGAACATTGGGAGTTCTGCCACCAGCAGCAGTGACATGACTACTACTAAGATGAACAAGTATAAGGCATTGAAATGTTCGGATACTAAAAAACCGTGTGCACCTACGATCAGTGAGCCCCAAAATAATGCGTTAGCCGGAGTTGGCATTCCGATAAAGGAAGAAGTCTGCCGTTCATCCAGGTTAAACTTGGCCAGTCGCAGAGCCGAGAAAACGGCAATCAGGAAAGCCGTATAAGGCATAATTCCTGACAACGACATAAGAAAATCAGGGTAATGTACCTCTTTAAACAAGGAAAATGCGATGGCAGCCGGTGCCAGTCCGAACGTGATGTCATCTGCCAGTGAATCAAGTTCTTTTCCTATGGGAGAAGATACATGCAGCAAACGGGCAGTCATTCCATCAAAAAAGTCGAATGTGGCTCCTAATACAATAAAAAGCAGAGCCAGTTCATATTTACTATGAAAAGCCATATAGCTGGCTATGCATCCACAAAACAAGTTGCAGCTTGTAATGGTATTGGGAATGTTCCGGGTTATCACATTTGCCATATCTTATATAATAAGGTGTAAATATCGCATTTCAAGTTTAAGGCAGACGGGCAATTACCGTTTCATTACCGGTCGTTTTTTGTCCCATGCTGACGCAGACTTCTGTACCCAGTGGCAGATACACATCTACTCGTGAACCGAATTTGATAAATCCCATGTGTTCGTCAATATAACAATCCTCACCCGGTACTGCATAGGTAACGATGCGTCTTGCTACTGCACCTGCAATCTGGCGTGCCATTACTGTATGGCCCTCAGGGGTTTCAATTACCACCATGGAACGTTCGTTTTCCGTACTGGCTTTGGGAAGCCATGCTTTCATAAAACGTCCGTTATGATGGTCTACATGCTTTACCACTCCGTCTACAGGATACCAGTTGGCATGCACATTTGTAATATCCATGAAAATGGAAATCATCAGTCGTCGGTCATGGAAATATTCGTGTTCGTCTACTTCTTCAATCACCACGATGCGTCCATCTGCAGGAGCTACTACAGTTTTTTCCGTATCTCCTTTGAATAATCGAATGGGGCAGCGGAAAAAATTGACCATCAGTAGGTACAGAATGATACTAATGGCCGCTACAATATAAAATGGTATCCGACATTCTATCCCCCAATATAAACCGGAATTTATAAGAAGCAATAAAATTGCGCTGGTAATCAGGATGTGAGTCCCTTCATGGTGGAGGCGGATTTTTTT
>NZ_DBEXBB010000170.1:0-4365 GCF_048170425.1 Phocaeicola sp. | reverse complement strand
TTTCTTGAAAAATACCTGTCCAGAGATTTCACCGTATTGGTCCCTGAAAACATTATAGTGCCTGATACCAGCAGCAAAAAGAATAATAACAAACATCCCCATTGCTCATCTGAAAAAGCGGCGCAATTTGCCATGCCATCACCGGTCTCTCAGGATTTGCCAAGGTCAATTGCACATTCTACTTATTTTTATTATTTTCGCCCTTCGAAATGATTGACCAAGCTACCATAGACCGAATACTGGATGCCGCACAAATAGTAGATGTAGTATCCGAGTTTGTCACCCTCCGCCGCCGGGGAGTGAACTACATCGGACTATGCCCGTTTCACAATGAAAAGACCCCTTCTTTCAGTGTGTCTCCCAGCAAAGGACTATGCAAATGTTTTAGTTGCGGCAAGGGAGGAAATGTGGTACACTTCATCATGGAGCACGAACAGCTTTCTTACTACGAGGCACTGAAGTGGCTGGCCAATAAATATCACATCGAAGTAAAAGAGCGGGAACTGACTGATGAAGAAAAGCAGGCACACAGTTTACGGGAAAGCCTGTTTGTGGTCAACCAGTTTGCATCTGAATATTTTCAGGACATACTTCACAATCACATCGACGGACAACGTATCGGTATGACCTACTTACGCAGCCGAGGATTTCGCGATGACATTATCAAAAAGTTTCAGTTAGGATACAGCACAGACAGCCACGATGCACTGGCACGTACGGCCAAGCAAAAAGGCTATCAGGAAGACTTTCTGGTAAAGACCGGCTTGTGCTATAGAAAGGATGACGGTTCACTTCGCGACCGTTTTTGGGGACGCGTCATCTTTCCCGTACATACCTTATCAGGAAAGGTAGTAGCCTTTGGCGGACGTGTATTGAGTGCCGCCACCAAAAACGTGCAGATGAAGTATGTTAACTCTCCAGAGTCTGAGATATACCACAAAAGCCGGGAGCTCTATGGCATTTATTTTGCCAAGCAGGCCATTGTACGTCAGGACCGCTGTTTCCTGGTAGAAGGTTATACCGATGTCATTTCCATGCACCAGAGCGGAATCGAAAACGTGGTAGCGTCTTCGGGTACAGCATTGACTTCCGACCAGATACGACTGATTCATCGCTTTACCAACAATATTACGGTATTGTATGACGGTGATGGAGCCGGAATCAAAGCCAGTATACGTGGTATTGACATGTTATTGGAAGAAGGCATGAACATCAAGGTATGCCTGCTTCCCGATGGAGATGACCCGGACAGCTTTGCCCGCAAGCATAATGCCACCGATTATCAAGCATATATCAATGAGCACGAAGTAGATTTCATCCGCTTTAAGACAAACCTGCTGATGGAAGAAGCAGGAAAAGACCCAATCAAACGTGCCAGTCTGATTTCCAGCATTGTAAAAAGTATTTCTGTAATACCCGACTCTATTGTCCGCTCCGTATATACACGTGAGTGCAGCCAGCTTTTGCAAATGGAAGAAAAAATCCTGATAGAAGCGGTAAACAAATTGATAGAACAGGCTCAGGAAAATAAATACAAGGAAATCCAGCGAAAGCAACGGCAGGCTACCCCAAATACCCAACCAGATGCTCCGACTACTTATCCGGAAACACAGCCGACAGAGATTCCTATACCGGATGAGACTCAACTTCCTCCAGCTCCTCAGGAAACAGCAGCAGAATATATACCTCCAACCGCTGAACAGCCTGCCGGACAACCTGCAAGCACTCCTGCTCCTACGGATAATTATCTTTCGTATATCCCATTGGAGGGGAACGAACAAAAACTGTTCTACAAGAAGGAACAGCTCCTCCTACAAATGATTATCCGCTATGGTGAAAAAGTAATGTGTTACCTGGAGGATGAAAACGGAGAAGAGCAACCGCTCACTGTCATAGAATGCATTTCTTCCAGCTTGAAAGAGGATGAACTGCAGTTTCACTATCCCTTAGACCGCCGCATTCTAAAAGAAGCGGAGAATCATCTGCACGACGAAGGCTTTGTGTCTGAGCGCTATTTCCTGACTCATCCTGATCCAGAAATCAGCAAACAGGCCGCAGAACTGGCCAGCGACCGCTATCAGCTAAGCAAGTACCACTCCAAAGGACAGGCAATCATCACCGATGAAGAAAGACTTTACGAGTTAGTTCCAAGGTTGTTAATTGATTTCAAGCTATCGATTGTAGAAGAAGAAATGAAGCATACCCTGCAGGCTTTAACCAATCCAGACATCTATAACAATCCGGAGAAATGCCAGGAAATCATGCAACATTACAAAGAGTTGCAAGAAATTCAGATTCCAATGGCACAAAAAGCAGGCGACCGCGTTATTTTACGTTAGCTATTTCCCCTCTCCACTTACGATAAAAGGGGAAATAGCCTTTTTCATATTAATATTTTGCACGAATCAGGTTCATGAACTCTTCGCGCGTCTTGGCCTGATTGAATGCACCTGTAAAATCAGAGGTAGTCGTTATAGAATTCTGCTTCTCCACTCCTCTCATTTGCATACACATGTGTTTGGCTTCTACTACCACCATTACGCCTAATGGATTCAATGTTTCTTGAATACACTCCTTTATTTGAAGCGTCATGCGTTCCTGCACCTGCAAACGATGAGAAAAGATATCTACCACACGAGCAATCTTACTCAGGCCCGTAATGTATCCATTCGGAATGTAAGCCACATGAGCCTTTCCGTAAAACGGCAGCATATGATGTTCACACATGGAAAAAAAGTCAATATCTTTCACAATCACCATCTGACTGTAAGGTTCCTTGAATTTTGCGGCATTCAGCACTTCTCTCGGATCCATTTCATATCCACGCATCAATGTCAGCATGGCTTTTGCTACACGCTCAGGGGTTTTCAACAGTCCTTCCCGCGCAGGGTCTTCACCCAGTAAAGAAAGGATTTCCTTGTAATGCCCCATCAGTTTCTCAGCTTTTTCTTGCGGCCAGTTTATCAAATTCGTATCTGTCATCATTATTCTATAGGTATATTAATCTGTTCACGCACAATCGACACTTCCTTAAAAACGCCTGTTGCTTTCAATTTACGCATGGTTACATGTGCTTCTTCAATACTTTTGAAATCTCCTACCCGGCACAGCCAACGCGGAGGTTGAAAATAAGTATAAACCGGAAGTTCCGGAAATTCTTCTTTCACTTTCGTGGCCACGTTATTTGCTTCGCTACGTGCCTGACGGGAATTGTTACCAGCATATACTTGTACGCGAAACCCACGAGCCTTTAATGTCTTTACCGGGTCTGAACTGGTATCACGCACATAACGTTTTCCTATCAAGGACGAAATCTGCGCATCCTGATGAATAGTTACCACACCTTCTCCCGCCCGACGAGTCTGCAGGCTTTCAATAATGTTCTGCTGGGCATATCCCCTGCCAACACACAAAAAAGAAACTACAAATAAAAGATATTTCAGCATAACCGGATTTTTAGATAGACATACGAAAACAAAAGTCAATTGAGCACAGAGACCGTACGACGGCACTACGTCCTCACATTATCTCTGTGCTCATAAGTCGCTCCTGACTAATTCAAAAAAGAATTATTTAAAAGCGTCGATGATACCCTTGAAGTCTGCAACTTTCAAAGCAGCACCACCAATCAGACCACCGTCTACATCAGGATTAGCGAACAATTCTTTTGCGTTAGAAGGCTTGCAGCTTCCACCATACAAGATAGAAGTATTATCAGCCACTTCCTGACCATATTTAGCAGCCACCAAAGAACGGATATGAGCGTGAATTTCCTGAGCCTGCTCCGGAGTAGCAGTCTTGCCAGTTCCGATAGCCCAAACCGGTTCGTAAGCCAAGATTACCTTACCGAAATCTTCAGCAGACAAAGAGAATACAGAAGCCAGCTGCGCTTCTACTACTTCATTCTGCTTGTTTGCCTCACGTTCTTCCAATACTTCACCGATACAGAAGATAGGTTTCAAGTTATTAGCCAAAGCCAATTTTACTTTTTCTTCCAAGATTTCAACTGTTTCATGATAGTAAGCACGACGTTCTGAGTGACCCAAGATTACATACTGAGCACCTGTAGATGCTACCATTTCTGCAGACACTTCACCTGTATAAGCGCCAGAAACCTTGTCAGCACAGTTTTCTGCACCTACACCAATGATAGAGCTGTCTACCAAAGGAGTTACAGAAGCCAAGTGAATGAAAGGAGTACAGATGATTACATCGCAGTTGGGTTTGTCAGCTGTCAATGCTTCGTTCAATTCTTTTGCCAATGCGATACCTTCCTGCAGGTTCTTGTTCATTTTCCAGTTACCTGCTACAATGTTTTTTCTCATTTTGTTTTAATTTTAAAGGGTTAGTTATAATGTTTCTTTT
>NZ_DBEXBB010000169.1:0-3608 GCF_048170425.1 Phocaeicola sp. | reverse complement strand
CGCATACATCAACCGACTCTTCAAATGTATCACTCACCTTTTCTGCAAAAAATTCACCATTAGGCACCAGCACTTTTATACTAGCCTCCTTATTCATCGCAGTTTCAGGCTTTACAACTTTTAATGACACCTCCACTTTATTTATATCGTCACAATACTTTTCTAACTTAGCAGTTTTCTTCTGAATAAAATCCTGAAGTTTTTCTGTTGCATCGAAATGAATGGCTTGAATTCTAACTTCCATAAATACCTCCTTTTTTACGCTCTTGGATGAGCTTGTTCATAAACTTTTTTAAGTTCCTCAAAAGTCGTATGCGTATAAATTTCCGTTGTAGTCAGACTACTATGGCCCAGTAATTCCTTCACTGCGCCCAACTCTGCCTCATTATTCAACATAGCAGTTGCAAAAGTATGTCTCAACACATGCGGACTTCTTTTTTTTAACGACACCACTTTTGACAGGTTCCGTTTCACTAAAAGATACACCTTTCCAGGATACATCCGTTTTCCGTTTTTTAGAACGAAAAACGCCTCTGCCTTTCCAGGCAACACTTCATTTCTTATTTTCAGATAAACAGACATCGCCCTTCGCAATTCTTCTCCAAAAGGAATTAAGCGCTGTTTATTTCTCTTTCCCGTTACTTTTATCAGAAACGCAGAAAAATCGACATCCACATCATTCAGCCCTATCAACTCGGAAAGCCGCATGCCTGTAGCATAAAACATTTCCAACACCATTCTATCCCGACAACCTGTAAAATCCTCCTTAAAAGGAACATCATCCAAGAGTCGGTCCATTTCACGTTCTTTCAGAAATACAGGAAGAGGTTTCTTATTTTTCGGTCCAATGATTTTCAACATCGGATCCTCCTCTATCACACCTTTCTTTAGAAGGAAACGATAAAACGATCGGAGTGAACTCAGTTTCCGATTTACAGAAGCAGATGTATATCCGTCCTCTATCAGGTTCATCACCCAACCACGAACCAAATCAGCATCTACCGTTGTAAAATCGACATCCTCGTCTTTCCCCTTGAAGTATTCTTCAAACTTGGTCAAATCTATTCCATAACTAACTATTGTTTTTTCAGAATAGTTTTTTTCAAATCGAAGATAATCCAAAAAAGAGTCTGTCATCATAAGAAACGTCGCTTATCAATTCAGCAACGAATATATGAAAAAGAATTCAATTATTCAAAGAATGTGCGAGTTTTTAATTATTCTTCTACTTGCTGAAGTTTCTGAACATAGATAGCACGTTCTCTTTTCAGTCTGTTCAATACAGACGGCTTGTCGAACTGCTGTCTAGCTCTTAGTTCTTTTACAACACCTGTTTTCTCAAATTTTCTTTTGAACTTCTTCAGCGCTTTTTCAATGTTTTCGCCTTCTTTTACTGGTACTACAATCATTGTTTTTAATTATTAAATATGTTGTTATTAATATTTTCCGATAGTCAAATTGCGGCGCAAAATTACACATACTTTCTTTATTTACAAAACTTTCCAAAAGATTTTATTCAAAAAATCAACTTCAGGCAAAATCAAGACTATCCTTTCTACACCATTTATTATTTTTGTCAGACTAGTTTAGAATCTTCTTAAATATTTACATCATGAGCCCTGTATCTGATAGAATTGAAGCCTTGCGTAAATTTATGCACACCAAAGGCATATCCGCATTTATTGTACCAAGTACCGACCCTCATTCCGGAGAATATGTACCTGCACATTGGGAGTCCCGGAAATGGATTTCCGGATTCACCGGTTCTGCCGGTACAGCTGTAATCACCACATCACAAGGAGGAGTATGGACTGACTCTCGTTATTTTCTACAAGCAGAAGAACAACTCGAAGGAAGCGGACTAACTTTATTTAAAGACCGACTTCCAGAAACCCCTTCTATAGCCGACTGGCTAGGGAGCACTCTGAATCCTGGAGAAAAAGTCGGTATCGACGGTTGGGTAAACAGTACATCCGAAGCCCTACAATTACGACAAGTACTTGAAAAATACCATTTGGAACTGGTTAATGTAGAGGATCCGTTTTATTTATTATGGAAAGACCGCCCTTCATTACCTCTAAACTCTCCATTTATTTTGCCGTTGGAGTATAGTGGAGAGCCATGCAATCAAAAAATCAGCCGGATACAGGCAACTCTTGAAGAGAATCAGGTCAATGGCATCTTAATCTCCGCCTTGGATGAAATAGCCTGGACTTTAAACCTGAGAGGCACTGACGTACATTGCAATCCGGTATTCGTTTCCTACCTTTTTATCACCTCTACTTCAAGTACATTATACATCCAGCCGGATAAACTAACGGATGAAGTACGCCACTATTTAGAAACAAATCAAGTTTCTATTAAAGACTATACACAAATAGCCCAAGATTTAGAGGCATATAAAGAAGGAAGCTTACAACTACCCTATTCAACTAACTATACCCTTTATCAGGCTGCCCGCAAAAACAGTCAGGTAAAACTGCTCGACTCTCCGGTATTATACCTGAAATCAATCAAAAACGCTACAGAAATCGCCGGATTCAAACAAGCCATGACACGCGATGGAGTGGCTATGGTTCGCTTCCTTTATTGGTTAGAAAACGCTGTAAAAAGTGGAACAGAAACCGAATTATCCATTGACCAGAAGCTATACGAATTCCGTTCTGCACAAGAAAACTTCCAAGGTATCAGCTTTGATACCATAGCCGGTTATCAGGCACATGGCGCAATCGTACATTACGAAGCAACTGAAGAAACCGCAGCAACCCTGAAACCTGAAGGCTTCCTTCTTCTTGACAGCGGAGGACAATACCTCGATGGGACAACAGACATCACTCGTACCATCGCATTAGGACACATTACAGAAGAACAAAAAAAGGATTATACTCTTATCCTGAAAGGATTCATACAACTCTCCATGGCTCACTTTCCGTATGGTACCTGTGGCACCCAGCTCGATGTACTGGCACGGCAATTTATATGGAAAGAAGGCATGAACTACGGGCATGGGACAGGACATGGAGTCGGACATTTTCTGAATGTACACGAAGGGCCTCATCAGTTCCGTATGAACCACATGCCTGCTCTACTCCTTCCTGGTATGACGGTCACCAATGAACCAGGAGTATACAAAGCCGGAAGATATGGTGTACGCACAGAAAACACCATGCTGATTGTAGACGACCAAACGACTGACTTTGGCGAATTCTATAAATTTGAAGCATTGACCCTATGCCCTATCGATCTCAAACCGATTCTACCTGATTTACTCAGTCCGGAAGAAAAGGCATGGTTAAACGATTATCACCAGAAAGTGTATACCACACTTAACCCATACCTCAGCGAGGAAGAAAAGAACTGGTTGAAAGAAGCTACAAAAGCCATCCACTAATCAGTTTATAAACAAAAATCTCCCGGTCAGCATTCTCTGTATGAAAATGCCGACCGGGAGATTTTTGTTTACTTTTATTTAGGGACACTCAGTAAATAGTATAAAATTAGCCAACTAATTCATACAAAAAGTATTGCGAATTAGTTGGCTTTTTTGTATCTTTAGGTATTCCCCCGAAAATAAGGTTTGGCAGCCAAAACGGGGGAAATACTCCGAC